>CATAQZ010000278.1 GCA_949487015.1 Flavobacteriales bacterium UBA4585 | reverse complement strand
GACTTCTGGTAATCACCAACCTTACGGTAAACCTCCATGAGTGCACGAACAATGTCCATATCTTCAGGATTCATTTCGTATGACTTTTCGAAATACTGTAAGCTTTCTTCGAATACGCCTTTTTGTTTGTCCTTTAACGCGTTGTATTTACGCGTTTCGTTCAAACCTAGATTATTCATCTGTTCAGTGATTTCATTCGCACGATCAATGTAAACTAGACCACACATGTACATTGCATCACTTAACGTAGAATCCAATTCAACTGCACGCTTATATTCAGTAAGTGCCGCATCTAAATCTTTCAACTCGGTTTGTAGGATATTACCTTTCACAAAGTGATAGATTCCTTTAGTAGGATTCTTTTCAATGGCTTCATCAAGGTTGGCCAAAGCGCCATCATAATCCTTATTGTCAAGGAAAGACTGTAACTGGATATCCAGTAAATCCTTGTTCTCAGGGTATTTTGATCTTGCTTCGCTTAATACAGCATCATACTTCTCAGCATCTTCTAACTTTTTGTAAGCATTGATTAAGCTGATGTAAACACTCGGACGAACATCTTCACCTACTACTGGATCCGTAGCTAAACCCGCAGTAATATCTTTCTCCATAGCCGCCTTGTTCGGGTATTGCTTAGGATTTCCCACGATATCAGTAGCTGTAAACGTAATACCGGTATAACCCAGATCTAAACAACTGCGGAATGCATCTACACTCGCTTCGACATTACCAGACTGACCAGCGATGATACCAGCATTGAATAACAATCCAGTATCGAGGCTAGAAAACTCACCAAGAAGCTCATTTTTCTTAAGTTCAAAAGCGCTCATGTAACCGTTATAAGCGCCTTCGTAATCTCCTGCTTCGTAAGCAGCACTTGCCTCAATAAGGTAATTGTAGGCAATATTTGGAATGTTTTGGATCGCATCGTCAGTGTAAGGCTGTTTTTTCGCAACAGATTCAAACTTGATTAAATCCAAAATGCTTTGCGCAGCTACATCATTTGCATTCTCGTCGAGCGCTTTGATAGCAGCATCCGGAGAAGCAGCAATCTTCGAGTAAATCAAAGATTTATTGTAGTAAAACTTAGATAAGATTTTTTCTTTAATCTCGGCTTGGTTTTTACCAGCTATAATGTCAGTTGCTTCATCGATAAAGCCCTTAGCCTCTACCAATTCATTGCCTCTTAATGCGATAATGGCACTAGTTACTTTCGGAGCTTCCTGTGCAGAAAGACCTAAAGAAATAGCCATTGACAAGGCGACGAGTACTTTTTTCATTGTTTTTAGTTTCAATTTTTAAATAAGGTCACAAATGTAAGTGTCTCTAAAAGAACAAACACCGCGCCATTGTTCAAAATACTGATATTAATCTTCGCTTTCTGTAGGAGCTTCCGGTGTTGATGCACCCTCCTCTCCTTCTGCAGCTACGATTACATTTCCTTCCGCATCTAGTAATTCTTCTTCTTCCTCAGAAGCCGGAACCTTCGCAATAGAAGCAATTTCATCGCCTTTACGGAGGTTGATTAATCGGACCCCTTGTGTGGCACGACCCATTACTCTTAAAGTATTCACACCCATACGGATCATTGTACCTTTCTTAGTAATGATCATCAAATCATCTTCGTCTGTAACCGCTTTAAGTGAGACCAATTCACCAGTTTTTTCCGTAACAGTGATGGTTTTAACACCTTTACCGCCACGGTTAGTAATCCGGTAATCCTCGAGAGAAGAACGTTTTCCGTACCCAGCTTCACTAACGACCATAACATCGAATCCATCCCCTTCTTTTACTACAATCATTCCAACAACTTCATCATTTTCATGATCTACTGTAATAGCTCTAACACCAGAAGCACTGCGGCCCATGGAGCGAACCTTTGTCTCAGGGAAGCGAATGGCTTTACCGCTGCGTACGGCAAGCATAATATCCTGTTCTCCGTTTGTTAGTTTAGCTTCAAGCAAGGTATCCCCTTCGCGTATGGTAATGGCATTAATACCATTAACACGAGGACGGCTGTACGCCTCTAACGATGTTTTCTTGATAATACCCTTCTTAGTACACATCACAATATGGTGGTTGTTGATGTAGTCTTCATCCTTAAGGTTGAGTACATTAATGAAGGCTAAAACTTTATCGTCCTGTGGTAGATTTATTAAATTCTGAATAGCTCTACCCTTGCTTTGACGGCTACCTTCAGGGATTTCGTAAACGCGCATCCAGAAACACCTACCCTGCTCAGTGAAGAAGAGCATATACTGGTGATTCGTAGCTACATATACATGTTCAATAAAGTCCTTGTCCCGAGTGCTCGCGGCTTTGGTTCCAACGCCTCCTCTATTCTGTTTCTTGTATTCCGAGAGCGGTGTACGCTTAATGTATCCGGCATGTGAAATTGTGATAACCACTTCAGAATCAGGAATCATATCTTCGATACTTACATCGCCACCCGCGAATTCAATATCCGTTCTTCGTTCATCACCGTATTTATCCTTAATCTCGACAAGCTCATCTTTAATGATCGTCATTCTTAAGGCCTTGTCGCCTAGAATACTTTTAAGGTATTCGATGGTTTTCATCAACTCTTCGTACTCTGCCTTGATCTTATCACGCTCAAGACCAGTAAGCTTTTGAAGACGCATTTCTAGGATCGCTTTCGCTTGGATATCTGAAAGCTTGAATTCAGACATTAATCCGGATTTCGCCTCGTCTACTGTTGCCGAAGCGCGTATGAGTTTAATAACCGCATCAAGGTTGTCGATGGCAATAAGTAAGCCTTCGAGTACGTGTGCGCGCTTCTCAGCTTGACGAAGTTCATATTCCGTTCGACGAACAACTACATCGTGACGGTGTGCTACGAAATGCTTCACCATGTCCTTAAGGTTCAACATTTCTGGACGTCCATTGACTAAAGCAATGTTATTGACAGAGAAGGAACTTTGAAGCTGTGTGTATTTGTAGAGTTTGTTGAGTACCACATTAGGTACCGCATCACGCTTGAGTACATAGACTACGCGCATACCCTTACGGTCACTTTCGTCACGTATATCTGAAATTCCTTCGATCTTCTTGTCGTTGACCAATTCTGCGGTCTTCTTGATCATTTCGGCCTTGTTGACCTGGTATGGAATTTCCGTTACGATAATACATTCACGACCGCGCACTTCTTCAATAGTCGCTTTTCCGCGCAGGACGATACGTCCCCTACCAGTGTGGAACGCATCTCTTACACCTTCATAACCGTATATGGTTCCTCCAGTCGGGAAATCTGGTGCGCTGATGTGCTTCATCAACTCATCAATCTCTATGGCATCATCGTCGATGTACGCATTGATTGCGTTAATGCTCTCCGTAAGGTTGTGTGGTGGCATGTTGGTAGCCATACCCACAGCAATACCTGAAGCACCATTGACAAGCAAGCCTGGAATACGTGTTGGGAGTACCGTAGGCTCTTTTAGTGAATCATCAAAATTTAACTGCCAATCTACAGTGTCTTTATCGATGTCTGAAAGCATCTCTTCCGCAATCTTTCGCATACGAACCTCCGTATAACGCATTGCTGCTGGGCTATCTCCATCCACAGAGCCAAAGTTACCCTGGCCATCGACTAAGGTGTAACGTAAGGACCAGTCCTGCGCCATACGCACCATTGTGTCGTATACAGAACTATCACCGTGAGGATGGTACTTACCGAGTACATCCCCTACGATTCTTGCTGATTTTTTATAGGATTTCGAGCTGGTGACACCCATATCGTGCATTCCGTATAGGACGCGGCGGTGAACGGGTTTTAAACCATCACGCACGTCTGGAAGTGCACGAGAAACGATGACCGACATCGAATAATCGATGTAGGAGCTTTTCATTTGCTCCTCAATATTTACGGGAATAATGCGTTCTCCCTGCGCCATATTGTCAGTATTTAGTGCGGCCGAAGCCGGGTTTTTTCGTAATTTTCAAATATAGCTTTTTGAAGCGCTGAAAGTCCTATCAGCTCTTGTCTTACTTGAGGCATTTATCCACATTCGAATGTTAACAAACCTTTGAATTGTACCCGGTGAACTGCCGAAAAGACCATTTAGATTTGAATAGAACCCTTTGGCACGTATTGTGTTCTAATAGTAACGTACCACAAAACAACAATTATGGAAGAGAACTTTAGCCCCAGAGTGAGAGATGTGATCACCTTCAGTAAGGAAGAAGCACTGCGTCTTGGCCATGATTATATAGGAACTGAGCATCTTTTGCTCGGTATCTTGAGAGACGGCGATGGAACGGCCATACAAATCTTAAAGGATTTAGGTTTAGACTTAAAACAAGTTCGTGGTAAGATCGAACAGGTAGCTGCGCCCTACGCCACAAATACCCAAGTTAGTGGTAAAAACTTGCCATTGACACGTCAAGCAGAGAAGGCTTTAAAAACTACATTTTTAGAAGCAAAATTGTTTCAAAGCCCAGTGATACGTACCCCACATCTATTGTTATGCATATTGCGAAATGACAACGACCCTATCAGTGGTGTTATGGGCCAATTAGGCGCTAGTTATGATGCTGTTAAAAGCGAATACCAGAACAACTACATTGAAACAGATCGCAGCACGGATTCTGACGATACAGATTTGCCTTCTCCTTCAATGAGTTATGAGGAAGATGATATGGACGATGCGAGTCGTGCTAGTGGTGCCCGGAAATCACCACAACGCGAAAGAGGTAAAGAAAAAAGTAAAACGCCAGTTCTCGATAACTTCGGAAAGGACTTAACAAAATCGGCAGCCCAGGGTAAATTAGACCCCGTAGTCGGTCGCGAAAAAGAAATAGAGCGAGTTTCACAAATCCTAAGTCGACGCAAGAAGAACAATCCACTGTTGATTGGTGAGCCGGGCGTAGGTAAAAGTGCTATCGCCGAAGGACTGGCATTACGTATCGTGGATAAACAGGTCAGTCGCGTTTTATTCGATAAACGTGTTGTGAGTTTAGACCTTGCTAGTCTTGTAGCGGGCACGAAATACCGCGGTCAGTTTGAAGAACGCATGAAGGCGTTAATGAACGAATTAGAAAAGAACGACGACATCATCTTATTCATTGATGAACTACATACAATTGTAGGCGCTGGTGGAGCAACAGGAAGTTTAGACGCTTCAAATATGTTTAAGCCTGCTCTAGCTCGTGGTGAGATTCAATGTATTGGAGCCACCACCCTTGATGAGTACCGCCAATTCATTGAAAAAGATGGTGCCCTAGAGCGTCGTTTCCAAAAGGTGACAGTGGACCCGACTTCGCCTGAAGAGACCGTTCAAATTTTGAACAACATTAAAGATAAATACGAAGAGCACCACAACGTTATCTACACGCCGGACGCCATAGAAGCCTGTGTGCGTTTAACGCAACGTTATATAAGTGATCGTCACCTGCCGGACAAAGCAATCGATGCGCTGGATGAAGCAGGTTCTAGAGTGCACATTACGAATATTGAAGTTCCTGATGATATCACCCAGCTCGAAGCAAAATTAGAAGCGATAAAGGCGCAAAAAATTGCGGTTGTTAAAAGTCAGCGTTATGAAGAAGCAGCGCGTCTTCGTGACGATGAAAAGAAGATGGAAGCTCAGTTAGAAAGTGCTCGTGAAGCTTGGGAGGCCAGTATAAAACTAAACAGGAAGACCGTGGATGAACCAGAGGTAGCTGAAGTCGTCGCAATGATGACTGGTGTGCCGGTTCAGCGTGTGGCACAACAGGAGCTGGAGAAACTCTCTCAAATGGAGGATCAATTGCGTTCAAACGTGATCGGTCAAGACGAGGCAGTGAAGAAAATTGTTCGCGCCATTCAACGCAATAGAGCGGGTCTAAAAGATCCAAACAAACCGATCGGATCCTTCATTTTCCTGGGTCCTACGGGAGTTGGTAAGACGCAGTTAGCTAAGGAATTGACAAAGCTGCTTTTTGACAGTGAGGACAACATGATTCGCATCGATATGAGTGAATACATGGAGAAATTTGCAATCAGTAGATTGGTAGGTGCGCCTCCGGGATACGTGGGTTATGAAGAAGGTGGACAATTGACGGAGCGCGTTCGTCGTAAACCGTATTCTGTCATTCTTTTGGATGAAATAGAAAAAGCGCATCCGGACGTATTCAATCTTTTGTTACAAGCCTTAGATGATGGGCAGATCACGGACAGCCTAGGCCGCAGAGTGGATTTTAAGAATACCATCATCATCATGACCTCGAATTTAGGTAGCCGTCAGTTGAAAGACTTCGGCACCGGGGTTGGATTTGGGACCTCCGCACGTGAACAGCGTAAATCGGACCTCGAAAACAGTGTGATTCAAGGCGCTTTGAAAAAAGCCTTTGCACCGGAATTCTTGAATAGAATTGACGATGTGGTACTGTTTAATTCACTTTCTCGAGAAAACATCCACAATATCATTGATATTGAATTGCGCAGTTTATTCGGACGTGTCCAGGACTTAGGATACCACATCCATCTGAGCGATAAAGCGAAGGATTTTGTGGCCAATGAAGGATTTGATGAAGCTTTTGGTGCGCGTCCTTTAGCTCGTGCGCTTCAAAAATTGATTGAAGATCCGTTGGCAGAGAAGATTATTTCGAAAGAAATCACGGAGGGAGATACGATCCACATTGATCTTATCGGTGAAACCCTAGACTTCACGATAGATAAGGCACCTAAGCTAGAGAATACGGATGTGGATGCACTTCCTGAAGCCTCCGCAGATAATGAGTCTACGGTTGAGGAAGAATCTAAAGATTTGAAAGAATAGTTTTAAAGTAGAAATACTTGATCGGGATGCTGTTCAAGCAGTTTCATCCCAATTGCATTGATAGTGGGCGAAGGACTTACCGGTATAAAGTGAGTTCTCGCCCACTCTTCATTTGTGAGGTAATCATCACCGGTATAAATCCCAGTGATACTTCCGCGCTCAATAAATAATGCTCCTTGCTGTTCGTATGGTAAGGCTAAAATGAGCCGTTGGTTATTGCTTTGCATCAATTGATCAAGCGCTTCTCGCTGAGTCCATTCCATTTTACGGGCCAATTGTAAATAATCGGCCAACCACTGCTGTCCGCTCACATACGAACCAAATTTCCGTAACGCACCGCTCCCTATTGCTTTTTGAATTACCCATTTCACCTCTCCTCTCCCATTTTCGTAGCTGTACAGGCCAAACTTCAGCGCCTGCTTCTTCTGTGCTTTATTTAAAGGCGGCCAGTGTTGCCTGATCAAATGGTCTTCGTAGATGAGGCTTAAGGTCTCGTTTGGGAACAGCTCGAAGCGAATACTGTGACATTCCTTCATTAAGCGCTGGTACTTTGTCGATCCTTGATCCGTACTGAAATGTTGGGTGATGCGACTTTTTATATTATTTGCTTTACCAATGTATAGCGGCATATTAAAGGCATCTAAGAATTGGTAAACCCCAGGATCCTTGGGTAAATCGTCGTAGTAATGCGCAGGCATGAGATCAGGAAGTTGAATGCGCTTCAATAAACCTAATTTCGGATCGTTCAACTTCTGGTCGTCGTAATCTGCAATGCAGCAGTGTATGAGGACTTCTGCAGCACAAAGCGCGTCGCTCAGGGCACGGTGTGGATTGTCATTTGCAACAGCTAAAGCCTGTGTTAAATGCGCTAAGGAATACCGGCCAAACTCGGGAAACATCGCCTTTGCATATTTTACTGTGCACAGTTTCGGCATTCGCCACTGAATTCCAGCTTCTTTGAATGCTCGTTCTATAAAACTGTAATCGAAATTCACGGAATGTGCAACGAACACATCCCCATGCAACTCTTGGAGCAGTTCATCTGCCAGAGCGGCAAACGTTGGGGCATTAGCCACCATATCGTCGGTAATACCCGTTAGCATCTGAATATTGTATGGAATGCTTCTGTCCGGTTTCACAAAGGAAGACCAACTCCTTACAATTTTATTATGTTGCACATGGACAATACCTATTTCGGTAATGTCATTTCCGTTGGGTTTACCGCCGGTGGTTTCAATATCAACAACTACGTAATGCACATGGTAAATCTAGGCATCCCGCCTCTATTCCTTGGCGTGCAGTTCGTATATTTATACAATGGAATTCGTTGCTTGGATTTTATTGATTTCCGGTGTGGTTGGCGCTGTATTGCCATTGTTGCCGGGTCCTCTGTTGTCGACTGCGGGTTTATTTCTACTCGCCCAGTCCAGTGCACTACCGCCTGATCGCTTAGTGTGGATTTACCTGTGGGCATTCGTGGGTCTCTTGTTTTTCCTGGCCGATTATTTTTTGCCAGGATTCATTGCTAAACGCGGTGGTGGATCAAAGGCCGCCTCTCGAGGTGCAACCATAGGGCTATTATTGGGGTTGATCACTGGCCCTGGAATGTTTGTAGGGGCATTTATAGGCGCCTTTATCGGTCAATACAGTTCCAATAGCAGCATATCAAAGAGTTTGCGCAGCGCTTTACTTGCGACCATAGGCATTACCCTTGGTATCATTGGGAAATTAATTTATGCCCTTAGCGCAGTTGCTTTAGTATTGTCACTAGCTTCGATTTGATTGCCATGGAGATACAACTTACACCAACCTATACGCTTACCTACCCGGAATTGAAATTTCCAGATGGAATAACATTAGTCACGGGTCCTTCAGGCGTGGGTAAGACCACCTTATTACGTGCACTTCATGGTGATTTAACTACTGAACAAGCTGCATTGGTCCATGCGGAGAAAACGGCCTTAATGCCCCAACAACCGCAATGGATCAGTTACATGTCCTTGCGGGAGCAACTTTCGATGACTGTGGATAAAACGTGGGAATCCATTGCAATTACCCTCGGGCTTGAAGATCATTTCGATAAACTTCCTGACGAATTAAGTATCGGCCAGCAACAGCGCTTTTGGCTTGCTTGGGTTTTAGCAGAAGATGCGCAATGGATTTTATTAGACGAACCGACTAGTGCATTAGATGATGATTGGGCCTTGGCTGCTATTGCACTCTTTGTGCAGTTTCGCAGTGATTATCCGAACAAAAAACTCATTATCGTGACCCACGATATCCGGCTACTCCAGGGCGCTATTCAAAACCACCACATTGCATTATGAGTCTAATATTCAGAATATGGTGGTCGCAGTTTAAAAAACGTTGGGTCGTTTTGGGTATCGCATTAGTACTTTCCTTACTCACCTCTATTGTATTGCATTTGCCGGGTGCTGCACAGCAGTATATCTATCAACGCTGGCAAGAAAGTGCCGCTCTAGTTGATGTGGTCATTGGATATAAGGGTGCACCTACCCAGATAGTAGCGAGTGCATTATACCGGATGGAAAACCCTACGGGTAACCTTTCCAATGAGACAGCAGAATACTGGAAGAAACACCCGTTAGTTCAAGAGGTTTGCGCGATATCACTCGGGGATAACATAGGCGGCATCCCTGTCGTTGGAACCGATTCAAATTACTACGATTGGTTCGGTATTCACTTCGAAGAAGGTACTCGACCTCAAAATGCAAACGACATCGCTGTAAGTGCAGCTCTGGCTGCGCAACACAACTACATCCTTGGTACAACGGTGCATACTGCCCACGGCAGCGATTCAAGGGGTGAGACACACGCACACCACGAACTACAGATATCGGGAATCTTTACCGCCGAACGAGCTGCGGATGAACAGTCTTACTTCGTTACAAAGGATGCTTACTTGGGGATGCATAATTCTGATAATAAAGAGTTTACATCTTTGTTAGTGAAGTTAAAGTCTAAGTCTGGACTCCTGATGCTTCCTGGAGTGATTTCCAAGCGCACCAATGAGCAAGGTGCCTTTCCAGTTTTCATCTTTGGCCAATTACAAAAACAATGGCAACCCCTGCTAGATCGCGCAACGCTTTATGGTCAGGTGATATCCGCTTTCGTAGGCCTTCTTTTTGTTGCGTTCCTCTACTTTATTGGGATGACCGAGCGCTCAACAGTGCAGCTTCTTCGTATTAAAGGCGTAAAAATGAGCCGTATTTTCTCAGCTGCTTATGGCTTGTACCTATTTGCAGGACTTGTTGGCGCATTATGTGGCCTTCTGCTCTTCTACATTTTCAGTTTGCCGCTAACGGCATTTAAAGCGGCCATTGGTTTAGTACCACTCGCACTAGCCGCTGTTTTGCTGTATCTAAACCTAGAAAAGAAATGAAAAACTTCCTGCTTACTCTCGTATTAAGCGCATTTTCGTTGCCCGCATTGGCACAGAAAGTCGTTCCGTGGGAACTTTTGGCTGTCCCCTACAGTACTACGCCAGACGGTCTTTACGCTCCGCAATTTCCTTCGTATTTAGACCCATATGAACTGCACGAAGTGGTACTTCAAGGTTACCTCGTACCCGTTGATGTTGAAGGCAGTCAATATGCGCTGAGCCGCTATGCCTTTTCGAGCTGCTTTTTTTGTGGAAATGCTGAACCCAACACGGTGGTTGAACTAGTATTTAAGGATCGGCCGGATGCATTGATAACAGACCAATTCGTTGTCGTCAAAGGCCTTCTCGTATTTAACAAGAAGGATCCGTACCGTTTATTCTTTATCCTTAAAAACGTTGAATTTGCAGGATGAAAAGATTAACCCTACTCCTATCCATTATCCTGTGCTTGCCAAGCTTCGCTCAAGAGCGTTTAAGTTGGAACACCTTTGAACGGCTAACCTTTGAGGAAGTATTCGAACCCACCACAGCAACCTGGGTTCAAGTTCCTGTTTGGACGGATGAGTTGAAGAAATGGGACGGGAAATATGTAAAAATCACAGGATATGTCATTGCGCTAGATGCCGTCAATGCACAATACGCGTTAAGTGCTTTCCCGTTCTCCAGTTGTTTCTTCTGTGGAGCAGCTGGTCCTGAGAGTGTTTTAGAATTGGATTTATCAAAGGCAGAAAAGTACCTCACGGACGATGTGATTACGTTTAAAGGCGTTTTACAGTTAAATGCGGACCCATTAAAATTCCCGCTCACCCTTAAAGAGGCTTTGGAATGAAGGTTTTAAAACGAATCGTATGGAGCTGCGTCAGCGTTCTTTTGTTAGTAACGGCATTTTATTATTCTGGACCAACCTCTGCTCCACCACACTACGATGTCTCTTTTCCTGCTGTACACACTCCTTTGGAGCTAATCAACGATAGTTTATTGAACTACGATAGGCATTTAAATGCAGAACCCTGCGCATTGAGTTCCGTTGTCTGGCAAGACGGCGAAAGAGAAAGTGAATACGTCGTATTGTATTTACATGGATTTAGTGCAACACAGCATGAAGGCGATTCGGTCCGTTTTTGGATTGCTGAACGACTTAAGGCGAATGCCTATTATCCACGAATTGCTGGGCACGGCTTGCAAGAGGAAGATTCGATAAGATATGCAACCTATACTGCAACCGCCGCTTGGGAGAAAGCGAAAAGAGACTTCGCGTTAGCTACTACATTAGGGAAGAAGGTCATTATTATGTCTTGCAGCACGGGTACTCCTTTGGCCCTTAAACTAGCGGCGACTTTCCCAAATAAAGTGTATGCCTTAGTAAATTACAGTCCCAACATTAGATTGCATGATCCTCTAGCGGCATTGGTAAATGGTCCTTGGGGTTTGGAGTTACTTAAATGGACCTCTGGTCAAAATTATCGTGATTTAGCCCCGCGCGAAGATGGCATCATAGAGGAATGTAAACACCGCTCTTACTGTTGGGAAAGTGTCGTTCAAATGCAATGGTTATTAGAAACTACCATGTTAGAGTCCACATTCAAGGCAGTCACAACACCTTCTTTGACGATGATGTGGAACGAATCGGATGAAATGAGGGATAAAGTGGTCAGCGTTGATAAGGCGCAATGGATGCATGAAAATTTGAGCTCATCCATTAAAGAGTGGTCCAATTGTGCTTGTAAGGATCATGTCATCCATAACCATCAAACAAGCGAGGAAGCGAAATTCGTCTTTGAAACTACCTTAGCTTTTCTAACAAAATGCTCTACTGATGGTATTTGAGACGCCGCAATGGTTATGGGGTGCAGCTTTTGCGCTAATCGTTCCTATCATACACTTATTAGGGCGTCGAGCCATCAAACCCATTCTTATTCCATCCTTAATGTGGTTAGAGCAATTCAAAACACAAGACCGGAGGCGTAATAAATTGAAAGAATGGTTGCTGGTTTTACTTCGTATGCTCGTCATAGCCTTATTTTTCCTTTCACTATCGGGGCCTAGAATTACACGCACTACCACTACTCTGCTCATCGATAATTCGCCTGCGCTTTGGTCTCAAAAGTCAATCTGGTTGCCTGCGGCCATTGATGAACTGCCAAAAGGAACGTTTACGGTGCATGTCAGAGGAGGCATTACATTGGGTTTACTACGTTCAGATGAATTGGAGGAAGCGTTGAAGGATTGGCCTGCCTCTACTGCGCCATTACAAGACTTCGATGAGGCCATACTAATTTCGACTGGTTTTGCCTCTTTGCCAGAAGGAGCCGGCGCCTACTATTTGCCCAAGCGAACACCGTTATTTAATGGGACCATTTCATTAGTGAGCGAGAATACTAGAGAACAATCCTTTGCCATCACTAATGGACCCTACAAAGGAGTTTGGGAAGTTCGTGATTCAACGCAGCTCGTTTTACAGGAATTAGACAGTATTGTGCATATTCCTTGGTGGTCCATTGCGACGGATGAATTATACCTCTCGCATTCGGCAGATTCTATTCTTGAGGACAACATGCAAATACTCCGCAGGCCGATGCGCTTGCCCATAATTGTATTGAACGCTCCTTCGGTTCCGAAGCTCACGGCTTGGACTGTTGACCAGCAGTTGACTTATACCAATGCGACAGCTTTGCAACAATTGCCATCTGAAGCCATCATTCTATTGAATGGCTTTTCATTCATTCCAGAAGACCTTAAAAAACCCGATTATGTTCTGCTGCGCATAGCTGACGAAACATCGGAAGCGTTAGAAGACGGCTCACTTCCAAATCTAGACGATCCATTCTATACTGCGTTTTTCATTGGCGCTTCAGAGCGAAACCGTTGGCCCAATCCGAAGCAGTGGTCTGGAACTGACTTAAGGCATTTACAACCTCTTTTGCAAACTGCTGACGGTAACGTATTAGCGGGCTATCAAGAATTGGCAAATGGTTCTACCATTTATGAGCAAGCCTTTCCCATCGCTGATGCGGATCATCCCTACTACAAAGCGCTCTTGCAATGGGCGTCTAGCCTACAATTGAAAAAAGAGTTTACCGAACTTCTGAATTATGGTGAGGATCACTATTTAAACAATAGAATGCGGTTGGATACCGCTGATATTCACTATTTTGAATGGACGAGAACGCCTTTGGCAGTGCGGAAATCGGTCCAATTTTGGACGGAAAGTAAAATAGCTTTGGCACTTGCATTGTTTTGCGCGCTAATTGCCCTTATTTTTGCTAAAATTTAATCGAGATGCAACTCCTCTTCAAAAATGCCTACGTAGTTGACGTTCAAAGTCCTTACCATTTACAAACCGTAGATATTTTAGTTGAAGGAACTCAGATCACTTCCATAGGAGACCTCGCTGCACTCGATTGTCCCAGCATAGATTTAGCTGGTGCAACTTTAACCACAGGTTTTGCAGAACTGCATAGTGATCTAGGTGAGCCTGGTAACGAAGAATGTGAAACTTTAGAGACCGGTGCAGCCGCTGCCGCATCGGGTGGTTTTACGGCTGTGGGTGTAGTAAGCAATGGAACCCCAGGAATTGAAAACAAGACGGGCGTAGAATTTATTCTAAGTAAGGGTGATAGTACCGCTGTTAACTTAGTCCCTATAGGTGCAGCAAGCAAGTCAGGCGCTGGTAAAGAGATGAGCGACATGTTCGACATGTACCAGCACGGTACCCTGTTGTTCGGTGATTACAAACACGGAATGTACAACGCGAATCTCTTGAAATTGGCCCTTTTGTACACGAAACCTTTTGGCCGCATCATGGTGCATCCGGAGGATTCTAACCTTGCAGTTAATGGTCAAGTCAACGAGGGAGTTACTTCAACGTATGTAGGTTTGAAAGGGATCCCAGATATTGCCGAATCCGTGCAAATCAATCGGGATTTAAAGTTATTGGAATACACAGAAGGTAGTATGCACATCGCTAGTGTCAGCACTGCAGAAGGTATCGACGCCATACGAAAGGCCAAGTCTAAAGGCTTGAATCTAACTTGTAGTGTGAACATGCATCACTTACTTTTCGATGAAACCGCTGTGGCAACCTATGATGCCAATTTTAAGGTAACCCCACCGCTACGAACAGCGCTGGACCAGCAAGCGCTTTGGTCGGCTCTTGAGGACGGCACTGTAGACTGTTTAGCTGTGGATCACTTGCCTAAGGATATTGAACAAAAGGCATGTGAGTTTGATAACGCATCTTTTGGTATGGCCGGTTTTGAAGGTGCACTGGTGCATCTCTTAGATGCAAGGAAACTGGACTGGACCGTACTACAGCAAGTTTGCTCAACGAACCCGCGCGCACTTCTAGGCCTTCCTGAATTAAAGATTGTTGAAGGGGCAATAGCCGAATTTACGATCATCGATGAAAACGGCTCTGACCTTACGGGTTTTGCATCGAAGGCACACAATAATCCATTCAAAGGGACAACGGCTGAACATCGTGTCGTTGGAGTGTACGTAAATGGTCAATACCTCGGCAACTAAAGCGTCACAGGCAGCCTGAGACCATCGTAACTTAGGTGCATTCTTTCTGGCAATTCACGCTCAACATCTTCGTGTTTCCCCATGTAATGACTCATGTGAATGAAATAGGTATGCTTAGCGTTTATTTCTTTTGCCCAGGAAATGGCTTGTTCCAGATTAAAGTGACTGTGGTGTACTTTTCTATGCAAGGCGTCAAGAATTAAATAGTTGCATCCTTTTAATTGCTCCAATGCAGCTTCTGGAATACAGTTGACATCCGTTAAATAGGCTGTATCCCCTATCCTATAGCCTAAGATGGGTAAGTTTCCATGGTTCACACCAATAGGAATGACTTCAATCCCATTTATCGTAAAAGGTGTATTAGGGGTTATAGTCGTTGTAGTGAAACGTGGCGCGCCAGGGTAAGGTTGTGGTTCAAAAG
>CATAQZ010000277.1 GCA_949487015.1 Flavobacteriales bacterium UBA4585 | reverse complement strand
GCTGCGTCAACCCGTAGGTGTCGCAGGATGTATTTCTCCGTGGAATTTACCCCTCTATTTATTTACCTGGAAAATTGCCCCAGCTCTTGCAGCCGGTAATACGGTCGTTGCAAAACCGTCAGAAGTAACCCCCGCAACGGCATTTTTATTGTGCAAGATTTTAGACGATATCAACTTCCCGCCGGGTGTTCTAAACATCGTTCATGGATTAGGCGCAGAAGTTGGAGCAGCCATTGTTGCCCATCAAGACATCCCCATCATTTCTTTTACTGGAGGCACACAAACCGGAAAGGCCATCAGTGCTGTTGCAGCTCCGATGTTTAAAAAATTGAGTCTTGAGCTCGGCGGGAAAAACGCGAATATTGTTTTCGAAGATTGCGATTTCGATGAAGCGGTTAAAACCAGTGTTCGCGCTGCATTCGCTAACCAGGGACAAATATGTCTGTGCGGATCACGCATCTACATCCAACGCAGTATCTACGATAAATTCAAAGAAGCTTTTGTGGCTCGCGTTAAAGGCCTTACCGTTGGCGACCCCTTAGAAGAAAGTACCAGAACAGGTGCAGTAGTGAGCAAAGCGCATTTTGAAAAAGTACTTTCACATATTGCCGTTGCTATAGATGAAGGCGGCACGCTGCTTACCGGTGGAAACCCAGTCCAATTAGAGGGTCGTTGTAAAAACGGGTACTTCATAGCACCTACCGTTTTCGAAAACCTGGATGCTTCTTGCCGCACCAATCAAGAAGAAATCTTTGGACCTGTCGTGACCCTTACTCCTTTCGATACGGAAGAGGAAGCACTTGCCATGGCCAATAGCACCGCTTACGGTTTGGCTGCAACGGTTTGGACGTCCAACCTTCAAGTGGCACACCGAATGGCTGCTCGCTTACATGCTGGCATCATTTGGGTGAATTGTTGGCTACTACGCGATCTTCGCACACCTTTCGGCGGTGTAAAGCAAAGCGGTGTAGGCCGCGAAGGCGGTTTCGAAGCACTCCGATTCTTTACTGAACCTAAAAATATTTGTATCAAACTATGATTCCTCATACACAGTGGGCAAAAGCCCTCCACGAAAGTGCACGTGCACAAAAACCCCGCCACCAATTTTCTACACAACACACCTACACACTCGATGATGCTTACAGCATTCAGCATGCCCTTATCCAGGAGCGTATAAATGAAGGCCACAGCATAGTCGGTGTAAAAATGGGATTTACCTCCGTCGCAAAAATGAAGCAAATGGGTGTCGAGGACATGATCATTGGCCAATTAACGAATGATATGCAAATCACCAGTAATACGCCTTTAGTACGTTCAAAATGCATCCACCCTCGCGCCGAACCTGAAATCGCGTTTCGCCTTTCACAAGACATTACATCGCCACTGAGCGTTGAAGAAGCTTTAACTGCTGTGGACGGTGTTGCTTCCGCCATAGAAGTCATCGATTCACGCTATAAAAACTTTAAATTTTCCTTAGAGGATGTAGTCGCGGACAATTGCAGCTCCTGCGGATTCGCTCTAGGACCTTGGTGTGAAGTCCCATTAGGCCTGAACGGTTTAGACATGATCCAGACTTTCAATAATTCGATAGTTGCGGAAGGAACAAGCGATGCAATCCTAGACAATCCCTTTGAAGCTTTAGCAGCAGCTACACGATTGGCGTTCCAATACGGTTTACCATTGAAAAAAGGTATGATTGTTTTAGCCGGTGCGGCTACAGCAGCTCATTTTATAGGTGCATCTGAAAATGTGGCGGTTACAGTCGATGGACTAGGTTCAGCACACTTCGAAGTGATATAAAAAAAACGAGCCACACCGGGGTACGGAGTGGCTCGCTGAACAAAACCATGTCGCATCTTAATGAATTACTCGCTTACACTCAATCGCGATGCGGATAAATAGAGTACAAAAGCTGTGCCAAAAGTTTTATCTACTAAATTAAAGTTTAGCAGAAAGGCTCAGCAACAACTGTGAGCGGTTATAGCTCAGTGGAATCCCGTTCCAATCCCCAGTATGATTTTGGAAATTACTGTAATACGCAAGATCAATCCCCAGTTTCCAAAGGTCCATGCCTAGACCCACATTATAACCCGCCGACGAAGGCTCGAATGTAGATGTGAATGCATTGTCTGCGAGATAATGCTGATAATGAACTCCAACCTCTGCACGCGCAAACTTTAATAGACGTAATCCGGCACTAGTTTCGAGCTGTACAAGGTTATGATCAAAACTTTCGTACATCAAAACACCGTCATTCGTACCCGAAAGAAACTTTGAATTCTTAACATATAGTGCACTGGCCCCCATGTAAAATTGATCCCCAATAAACTGACGGCCAAAAAATCCCAGATGATAGCCGTCATCAGTTGCAGCACCTTCAAAAATGGATTGCGTGGTAGATAGTGCCTCATTCAGCCCAATACCGGCCATATCAAAATTCAATCCGGTACGCAAGCCCCATCGACTTTGAGCGTTGGCGCTCATCACCAAGAATGTGAGAAGAAGTACTACTGGATATTTTATTTTCATCACTGGATCGTTTGAATAATAGAATTACAGCAATCGTGCCAAAGCGCCTTCCAGTCTAGGATTCAATACATACAGCACTTGTCGTTTATCCTCAGCCGACCGCTCACGGAGCAATACCTCCTGACCCAGCTGCCTTATCGCTGTGGCATTCAGCTCCTTGATAAATTCACTTCTTTTTCTTCTCTGAACCTCCCAAGAAACCTCATGCAAACCTAGGAGTTCATTGAAGTCCTCTGTACTTAATGTTGCATTCGAACTACGCTCTAAGACTTCCCATTGGATCGTATCGAAAATAGCGCTCCTCCGCTCTAAATAGCGTTTTCTTAAAAAGACTGTAGCGAGTATCCCAAGAAGCGAGAACAACCCGAACGACACGAAAAGTAAATTTTGATAACCGCGATTCTCTTCAATGTACAGTGGCTGAATTGATTTAGCCGCTGGCATCCGATGCTCCATATATTCGAAGTAATAGCCCAATTCCAGTTTGTCCGAATGTTTCGGAATTAGTAAATCGTCTTGAACTTTATAAGCGCATGCAAATCCTAAGGGAGCATTTTTCGCAGAAAGATTTGCACCGTTCTTCATCGTGATATCTGCAACTTCATTCCCTGCCGGATAGAGCCAAAACGTTTTTGATCCTGTCATAAGCATACACGTACTGTCAGACAACGGATGTATCATATACCGGATCTCGTCATTAAACTCTTCATTTACTAGTCCATAATTATTCCATGTTCGACTTTCAAATTCGAATCCGTAAACATTTCCTGCGAATAATATAAAAAGTACATCGTTTACCTTATCATAATTTGCAATCTGAAAACGTCTTGAATCAAGGTCTGGCATTGTGATGGCAAAGGGCGCTCGACTATACAAACTCCATTCCTTACGTACATCACTAAAAAAGGTCAATAGATTATTCTGCATCCAGAACCCATAACCGCCAAAAGAATAAACCGTGTCTTTTCGAACGAATTGATAACTGTCAAAATTATACCCGTGATGGTAGGTCTCATCTAATCTCGTAACTACCCCTAGAGCGGTGTCCAGTTTAAAAACTTTACCAGTTCCAGGAAAGACCGCTTTTAAAACTCCATTTGTAGAAAATAAGTGGCCGTTTATGTTCAGTTCATTTTGATACATGTCGTACGCAAGGGTATATTGCGGAAGTGTATCTATGTGATTCTCGTAAAACACAATATTTTCACCTGTAACTACCGACACGCGTTGAATAGCATTCTCCCCAGGTAGTTTCCAAGAAATATAACCATTAGAATACGCTGATTTACAGCATATTAATCCGATTATTAGCGTTATACTAATTTTAAGTGAAATACGTTTTATATACATGTTACACATACGTTTAAACGCAAATATAGGATAGAACTTCAAGTTTCACTGCATATTTGTATCAACCAATAAAAATAGGCGACTTTATAAGTCATTCAAAGAAGCCGAACCAACAAACCTTAAGTCAACCCGATCCATTGAATGGATCGGGTTTTTTTGTGCTCAGAAGTCTCAATTCTCAGATTACCCCTCAACAAAAACCAAAACTCGCATAATTCAGGGGGCTCCCTCACTATATAACACTATTTAAAGACAAGTGACCCTTTTATTTTAGGGGTAAAGCTCTCGTATTTATATATATTTTATCATTTACCCTAAATATTATGGGGTGTTTTGAGTAATTGACATAGTTTTGCGTCAAACAATCAACAGAATGAAAAAAATAGACGCAATTATTAGAAAATCGAAATTTCACGAGGTTCGTCAAGCACTTCATGATGTGAACGTGTATTTCTTCAGTTACTGGGATGTCACTGGTGTAGGTCATGAAAAGAAGGAACATCTCTATCGAGGAGTAGCCTATAGCTCATCCGATATCCAAAGACGTTATCTAAGTATCGTTGTAAATGACGATTTCGTAGAAAAAACCATACATGCCATTCTTGAAGCCGCAAAGACTGGAGAGGTAGGGGACGGGAAAATATTCGTAACACCAGTGGAAGAAGCGTATCGCATTCGTACTGGTG
>CATAQZ010000276.1 GCA_949487015.1 Flavobacteriales bacterium UBA4585 | reverse complement strand
GCTTCGACAAAATTGACCAGGTGTTTGATGATAGGGATTTTCATAGGGTTGTTCTTTTACAGGAACAAAGTTAAGAGACGCACTCTATCAAAAGGCAGAAGGTGTATAGATTCGTGTTATCAGCTTATTGGTTATCCCGTAAGGTTCCGTTGAATGCGGTGAAGAATTGGGCATAAATTGGTCAAAAACCAATTTTTCTGTGGCGTAACTTTGAGGGCACATCCCCAACGACTCAAAATAGACCCTATGAAACGAGGAATATTGACGCTGATTCTAGCTGCCGCACTGCTGCCGCTGACGGCTATGGCTCAGATTTTATCTGTTACTCCTGCTTTCCCTTCGCAAAATGATACGGTAACGATCATTTACGACGCAACGGAAGGAAATGGTGTTTTGACGGGAGTGGTTCCTGTGTATGCGCACGCGGGTTTGATCACCAACCAAAGTACATCACCTACGGATTGGAAACACGTACAGGGAAACTGGGGTACGGCCGACGCTTCAGTGTTGATGACGAATTTGGGTAATAATCTGCACAAGATCGAATACCATATGCCGTCGTTTTACGGTTTTGGCAGCAGCGTTGTTGTCCAGCAAATGGCTTTTGTTTTCCGCAATGCGAGTGGGAGTATCGTAGGTCGCGACCCCAACGGGAGCGACATTTATTATGATGTTTATCCAGCGAATGCAGGGTTAATCGCCCAATTTTTAGCGCCTGAGACTACCCAGCTAATCAATAGTGGTGATTCTTTAGAGTTTGTGGTGGCGGCCAGTCAAAAATCGGACATCAAGGTGTACGACAATGGGACGCTGGTATATCAGGATTCAACCAAACAAGATAATTTCTACCTCGGCAGTACGCTCGGCGGCATCCACACGGTAGTGCTTCAAGCAGATCACGATACATCGACCGTTTATGATACCGCTTATTATGCGGTGCAAGGTCCGCTGAATGTTGGCGTTATGCCTGGGGGAATGGAGCAGGGCATTAATGAGCTTAACGATACGACGGTATTTTTTAAACTCTATGCGCCGTTTAAGAATCGGGTCTATTGTTTGACCTCGTTGAACGACTTTTTACCGGATACCCTTAACGCGATGACTCGCACGCCGGGCGGTTCTTGGTGGTTCTTGGAGATGACAGTCCCGGCAGGACAGCCCTTTACTTACCAGTACATGATTGATGGCGACCTGCGGGTTGCGGATCCGTACTCCGAACAGGTTTTAGACCCTTGGAACGATGGATACATATCCAGCGCAACCTACCCTAACCTGCCCGACTATCCGACCGGAAAAACCACAGGAATCGTTTCCTTGTACGAAACGGCAAAGCCTGTATATCAGTGGAAAAACAGCACATTCAATGCGCCCGATAAAGAGGAACTATTGATTTATGAATTGCTCATTCGTGACTTCGTTTCCACGCGCAATTACCAGTCTTTGATTGATACGCTGGATTATATTGAGCGTTTGGGTGTGAATGCCATAGAATTGATGCCTAATTCTGAATTTGAGGGCAATTCTAGCTGGGGTTATAACCCGTCCTTTCACATGGCACTGGACAAATACTACGGTACGCCGGATAAATTCCGAGAGTTTGTAGACAGTTGCCACAGCCGCGGCATTGCGGTGATCATGGACCAGGTGTTTAACCACGCCTTTGGCCAAAACCCTATTGCGCAAATGTGGTGGGACAGCGGCAATAATCGTCCAGCGGCGAATAACCCGTACATGAATCAAAATTGTCCCCACCCGCCGAACTGTTGGGGAAATGACTTTGATCATTTCGTCCAGCCGACGCGCGACTATATGGACCGTATTAATACCTACTGGATTGAAAACTTCAATATTGATGGAATCCGATTTGACTTTACAAAAGGCTTTACCAACAGCTCAAATGCAGACAGCTACCAAGCCGCGCGTATTGCGGCCATTAAACGCATGGCGGATGAATGTTGGAATGTAGATCCTGACTTTTATGTTATTCTGGAGCATTGGGGACCTAATCAAGAGGAAAAGGAATTGAGCGATTACGGCATGTTGCTTTGGGGAAATGCGACCCACCAGTATTATGAGGCGGCCATGGGCTTTACGCCCGATAGTGATTT
>CATAQZ010000275.1 GCA_949487015.1 Flavobacteriales bacterium UBA4585 | reverse complement strand
GTAAATGAGTTGTTGGAATTTCCGCCATCATACACTCCGTTTATGCTTTTGAACTCTGTACCATTGATCACTGTATAAGGACCTACTAATGACCAGTTCGTGTAAAGCATTCTTATACCGCAATACATTCCTTTGAAGTAACTGCTGTCCGCGCTTGTGCAGCCGTCTGTAGGATTCATGGCAGTGCATTTCCAATCCACTTTAAAACGAGCATCGATACTATATATACCGTTTGTGTTTTGCTGTTTTTCAAGCGCTATAAAATCATTGTCAAAAGTACAAGCCGTGAAGCGAACACCTTTCACCCCCCACATGCTCACCATTCCTGCTCTATATGCAGTGGGGTTAGCATAAGGTCTATCTTTTGTGAACGTGCAATATTCAAAGAAGCTAATATTGGGTTTGTTTATGGCACCTTCTTTATTTTCATATTTCCAAAAAGCCACGTCCCTAAGGTTGTTTTTGAATACGCAGTGGGTAGCCTTAATTATCCCTCCAAAGCTGTTCCAATCCATATTGTTTGTCGTGTAGGAAGTAAAACCTCTTGTTGAAATTGCATCATCTGCATTTTCGATAACAACGGGATTAGAGGCTGTTCCGACAATTTCTATAGTCCCTTGATTGGATTCAGTCTGAAAAAGAGACTTGTTACCGTAGACATTAATACCAAGCCACTTACTGTCGTTGCAATTTTGTACAGATGTAAGTTTAGCACCATTGATGAGTTTAAGTTTCGCCCCAGGTTTAATATGGACACCAATCATCCTTCCCAACTGCTGATAATCTCCGAACTCAATAGTGGCGCCGTCAATGGTCAATGTGCTGTTGTTATCGATAATAATGTTGTGACCTATATTCTTATTTGTACTCCATGTGGTGTTGCTATTAACAATTAAATCCGCTGAAGTATCGAAGGCAAGATCTTGTTGACAAGGGCTAAAGGTCTTTAAAAGCATACAATCGTCAAAGTTGTGACTAGAATTACCACTAACAACAAAGCTACCGTCTTGAGCTTGGCTAATAGCATATACACACTCTTGCTTTTTTAAATCACCCGGATAAGCAGCACGAGGTTCATCATGGCTGTCATAAGTTTTATCCCATTCTTCAATGTTAGAAGAGTTGAACTTAATTATGTAAGTGTCAGTATCCCAGTATTCAAGCCAATGTTGCAATTGATCTCCGACCCACCATCCTAGATCAGTTCTCGAGGCATCGGTAAACCACGAGTCTGGAAAAAGGCTCCTTAAATCAGGATCGGTTTGATCAAGTACGCTAAGGTTGTTGCCAGTGGCGTCGTACTTTCCTTTTGACGTAACTAACGCAAACCCTCCATCATCAGTCGGGGTTACGGCTATTTTGAAATCATACGCATTACAAAGGCCAATGTTGCTTGTAGTTGGTGTTCCATTGGGGTTACTGATGACAACAACCTTTCCAGTACCGATATTTTGCCAAGCACCAAAACAATAATTGCAATTATCGATGTAGGGAAGTACCACATCTCCATTGTTTTTGTAATCTACGTCGGTTGATTTAGAACGTAACCTAGAAACTGTTGGGCTATTTAATACACTGCCGTACTCTAGATAATTCTTCCCATTAACATTCCAGTTATATGTGAATCCACTGCCGTTAGGAGTGAATTCAGTAACTATTACACTTTGATTGAACCATAGTGAATTACTATTATTAGCATCGAAAACAGCTTCATATTGTCTATTACCTGAAACTACAAATTTGTTTTGTGTAGGGTGTTTAGCAATCGATTCTATTAAGTCGCCGTCAGAAAGAATCTGCTGCTTCCATAGCACGAAGCCGTCTTTGTCAATACTGATGACAAATGATTTATACTTTAAATGATCCTGTACTGAGGTGCTCAGATCATGAGTTTGAGTACTGTATACTAACAAGAATCCCGTACCGTTCTTTACAATATCTCCCCATACCATTTTTTGCCCAAATGCTTCATCTTCATTGGTGTTAAAGTCAAACCCACCATACTGAAAATTCCACAGGATATCCCCGTTTGCATCGGTCTTGACGAGAAATGGTCTTGTCCCTTTTTTTGAATAACTATCGGAAACGTATTCATTTAAGATGTTATCCCAGTGAACTTCAGCATTGAAGTGACTCATGTTCGTACTAGATACTGGGTTGTAATAGAGGTAATCGCCTGATCCTATATAACTTGGTCGCTGATTGCTATAAACGTCTACAGGTGAATTGGGCACATTCACAGTCGAATTTGTATATCCCATTGCTAGAAATCCACCATCATCTGTTTGAATCACCGATATAAACTCACCTTGATTATAGTTCCGACAGAAAACTTCATTTCCTTGAAGATCGTAAGCCATCATCATTGCTCTTCCGCATCGTCTGATTCTTCCAGGTTCTTCGAATAACTCTAATTTATATGGGCCTTGGTTATATTTTGAGTGGCTGTCATCAGAATTGCAATATTCAAATCCATCAGAATATCCGTCTCCATCAATATCAGCAAGATCGTAGTCTGTAATTCTTCCAATACCGTAGTTAAATCCTACGGCGATATAACCTGTTTGATTTCCGTTTTGATCGTAAGTGTTTTTGTGGTCGTACCACCAGTCTTCTCCAGTATCTTCTTGATTTAACTTTACGCCAGTTTCGGGGTCGACATGGGGCCAGTCGAACTTAACCCAGTGTCTTTCAGGTGGTTGTGTGGTTTGTGCTATCAGCAGAGAGCTGAAAAAAGTTAATAATAGGGTTAAGGCTTGTTTTTTCATGAGCTTAAACGAATTGGTTAGTTATAATATATCATCGCATTTGTCGAGTTGTGAGACAAATACAATGGCTTTAATTTAAATAATTCTTTCATTAACTATAATGTATTTCCCCCGAAAATGAGCTTCGATGAAAGGTAGAATAATTAGATATCAGGAATATGAAGAAAAGCAGAACCCAATCGATCGTGGAGGGTATTTCACCCAAATGGTTGACTTAACAAGGGGAATATTATGGATTTCACCCAAGGTTCGTTTCCTATTGTAGCCAAATTGAATAGTTTATTAATTGTAGACCCTATGGTTCGTATTCTTTTGAGAATCTCTACTTAGTAATCTTCAACTTTAATCTAATGACTACCATCGTATACTTAGTGTCTATTCACCTTTTCTAGATGCTGTAATCAGCCTGGTGAACATTTCGCCATGCAAATGATATGTCATTTCAACAAGTTCTATTGGGTTCATGAAGTCTCCGTTGTCTTTCATAGGTACGGGAACATCATTCCCTAATTTCTTGAAGCTCCAATGGTCCGTCACAGGTTTTAAACTTAATGAAATGCCTGCGAACATTGAGAATGAAGGCAAAACTATTGACGAGTATAATTGAGATGGTAAAGTCGAAGTCTCCATATCAAAGTCAATACATGGATATTTATTTTCCACTTGATCAAATGCCGAATTAAAGAGAATAGGCCCTTCATGGACCAATTGGTTCCTGGCAGTCTTGATGTAAAACAAAGGAGATGACGAATCATGCCTCGGAGAGAGAGGGTTTTGAAACTAACGCTCCAATATGCTCAATATCAGTTATTTACACGAACTCTTTTCGCTAAGTCAACCCGCTAAGCAACCCAATCGGCCGCGGAGGGCATTTCACCCAATTGCTTGACTTAACAAGTCAAATATAATTGATTTTGCCGAAGGTTCGTTTCCTTTTATCATCCAAAGAGAATAGCTCATCTACCGTACAACGAAATAACTTGGCGATCTTCAACGCTAATTCTAAAGAGGGAAAGTACTTGTTGTTTTCTATTGCAGGGCGGATTTAAGATCCCGCCGTCTGGATTTTCAGGAAATTAAGGGAAGAATGCCCAATCGAAATGAAATTTGGAAGAACAAAAATGGACAAGATATAACGGTCCTAAAGGAAAAGGTGACGAAATTCTGTATACCTCTAAGCCCTCCTTTCCTCCAAGACGACTATGACCTTATTACCAGAAACCGATTTGCCGATAAGGTTTTCGAAATCTTGACCAATTACGGAAAGCGTGGAAGGTATTTCAACCTTGATGCTGTGTAGGGAATTGGCCACGACTACAATTCTCGTAAAGAATGGGAGAAGCTGGAAACCTTAAAAAGTAAAAGTCACTATGGGGAGGATTACTATAAAGTTATAACTCAGCCTCAAAAACTTTCTGAAGTTTACAAGAACTCCACCAAGCAGATCGTGATTGAAATGGAACTCTTCATTCGTGCCCTGACAAGACAATTTGAATATGGCAATTTTTCAAAAAAGACCAAGGTTTTCTACTTCTTCGGAATGAAGGATTTTATTGATTTAAGGGATGAACACCTGGGGCGAACGAATTACGGCCGGTTTCATAACCACGAGTTTGTTAAGCGCCCAAAATAATGTTCAGGGCACGGGAACAATTATAACTATAATTGGGAACGCTCCCGAATGAAATTTAACAATTTCACCATCTCCGCCTCCAGCGGGCCTTTCCCTATCCAAAGCAAAATTCTTTTCACCCATTAGGGTCAGTAACGTATTAGTTTTTCAAGAGACCCGCAATTTGCTACCTTTGCATCCGTGCTAAAAGTCATTTCAGCCATATTATCAGTTTATATCCTGGCGCTCTCGGTAATGCCGTGTGCTGATGGACCTGACTCAGCTCAGGACCAGGTACACCAGGAAATGATGGCTGACCATGATCATTCGGGGCAAGAACATCCACCCGGTGAAGATCTCTGCACTCCATTCTGTGCCTGTCAGTGCTGCCACACCAACATCACTTTCACAACCTACTTTAAACTACAGGAGATTGCTGTGCCAGTGCAGGCAGGTACCACGCTTTATTCTGAACAAGCCTACTCCACCTACTTAACTCCTCTTTTAGATCCCCCCTGGGTTTAATTCAACAAATGCCTAGAGGACTCTCGTCCTGACCAACCATTTTTTTTGTTGAATTAAACTTAATTTCATGATAGACAAAATCATTTCCTTTTCCATAAGGAATAAATTTATTGTGGGTCTGCTCACGCTGGCCCTCATAGGAGTAGGCATCTACTCCATGTCCACGGTTAACCTCGGTTCGGTGCCGGATATCACCAACAACCAGGTACAGATAATGACCGTATCAGAAAACCTGGCTACCGAAGATATCGAGCAGTTTGTCACTTATCCGGTGGAACTGGCCATGGGAAATCTTCCCGGAGTTGAAGAAATCCGTTCCATTTCAAGGTTTGGCCTGTCGGTCGTCACCATCGTTTTTGAAGACGATATGGGTATTTATCTGCCCCGCCAACTGGTACAGGAAAAACTGAACGAATTACAGAAAACCATCCCCGAAAAGTTTGGCGACCCAACTATGGGTCCTATTTCTACAGGCCTTGGCCAGATCTATGAATATACCATCCAACCGAAACCGGGTTATGACACAGTCTACAGCCCAATGGAACTGAGGACTATTCAGGATTGGATCGTAAAAAGACAACTCACCTTGCTTGATGGTGTGGTGGAGGTCAACTCATTTGGTGGTTACATCAAACAATACGAAGTGGCTATTAATCCTGAAAAGCTCAACGCTATGGATGTGAGCATTTCAGAGGTTTACGGTGCCCTTGCCCGAAATAACGTAAATACTGGCGGTGCTTACATCGAAAAAAAACGGATGTCCAATTTCATTCGCGGGGAAGGACTGGTGCGCTCTCTGGACGACATTCGGAGTATTGTAATCCGAAACGAAAATGGTATTCCCATCACCATTGATGACGTTTCCGAGAAAGTACATTTTGGTCACCAGGTGCGCTACGGGGCTTTCACCCGTGATGGTAAAGAAGCCGTAGGAGGCATAATAATGATGCTGAGGGGATCCAACCCAAATGCCGTTATCCAAAACGTGAAAGAGCGGATGGTGGAAGTAGAAAAATCGCTTCCCGAAGGGCTCACGATTGATGCTTTTATCGACCGTAGCGTACTTATAGGGAGAACCACTGATACGGTAAAGAACAACCTGATTGAAGGCGCACTGATCGTAATATTTGCACTGGTAATCCTCCTGGGAAGTTTGCGCGGGGGTCTCATTACGGCCACTACCATTCCGCTTTCTCTGCTCTTTGCCTTCATTCTGATGAAGCAGTTTAACGTTTGGGCCAACCTTATGAGCCTGGGCGCTATTGACTTCGGGATCATCATTGATGGGGCAGTGATTATCATTGAAGGAACAGTTTACGAAATCCAGAAACGTATTCGGTCAGGGAAAATCAAGTTCAACCAGAGTGTAATGGATGAGGTAGCTTATGAGTCCGGCAGCACAATGATGGGATCGGCATTTTTCGGCCAGATTATCATCCTGATTGTATTCGCCCCTATTCTTTTCCTCACCGGTGTGGAAGGTAAAATGTTCCAGCCCATGGCCTATACCTTTGGATTTGCCATGATAGGTGCTATAGTCTTGTGCCTCACTTACGTTCCCATGATGTCTGCCCTTTTCATGAAACCCATCCAAAATAGAAAGAACTGGTTTGGGCGATTTGAACGCTGGCTGGAAAAAATCAGTGATAAAATCATTGGTGGCATTCATTGGGCCTATCTGCCCTTACTCAAAAGTGCACTCCGGTTTAAAACAATGGTAATTATCGTTGCTGTTGTTCTGCTCGGCATAGCGGGCTATACCTTTTCCCGAATGGGAGGAGAATTTGTACCCCAACTGGATGAAGGTGATATCGCCATGCAGGCATTGATAAGGCCGGGAAGTTCGCTGAGTGAGGCAACAGATGTTTCCTATAAAATTGAGAACCTGTTACTGGAGAATTTCCCTGAAATCAAAACCGTAACAGCTCGCATAGGTGTGGCCGACATTCCTACCGACCCTATGCCAATGGATATTGCCGATATGTACCTCATTCTGGAAAAAGACCGGGATAAGTGGACTACGGCAGAAACGAAGGAAGGGCTTATTGACGAAATCAAGGAACTGCTTGAAGAGCGGTTGACTGGTGTCAACCTTGTGTTCACACAACCTGTGGAACTTCGATTCAATGAACTTTTGGAGGGAGTGCGCGAAGACATTGCTGTCAAGCTCTATGGTGAAGACTTGGATGTACTGGCTACCAAAGTTCAGGAAATGGCAGATATTATTGAGACCGTTCCGGGTGCAGGTGATGTTAATCCCGAACGGACTTCGGGTTTGCCTCAAATGACCGTGCGCTATAACCGTAAGAAAATGGCGCAATACGGGTTGGACATTGAAAGGGTGAACGAGTATATCAGTTCTGCTTTTGCAGGTGGAAAGGCAGGGGTGATTTTTGAAGGCGAAAAACGCTTTGATCTGGTCATCCGTTTTGATGAGGCCCACCGCCAGGGTATAGACGACCTGCGCACCCTGTATATCGACCTGGAGAACGGAACACAAATTCCCATCAAAGAAATAGCTGACATAAGCTACCAACCAGGCCCGATGCAGATTAGCCGCGACAATACCTACCGTAGGACTTACGTAGGTGTAAATGTGCGAGGCCGGGATGTGGAGTCGGTAGTGAATGATATACAAGTCAAATTAGATGAACAGCTGAATCTGCCATCTGGCTATTATATTACGTATGGTGGCGAATTTGAGAATTTACAGAGTGCCAAAAAACGGCTCACTATTGTAGTGCCCATTGCACTCTTTTTGATATTCGTGCTGCTCTATTTTGCACTAAAGTCATTTTCGCAATCCATTATGATCTACATGGCCATTCCCCTGGCAGCCATAGGGGGCGTTTTTGCCTTGTGGATGAGAGATATGCCATTTAGTATTTCAGCCGGTGTTGGATTTATCGTGCTGTTTGGTGTAGCTGTATTGAATGGTTTGGTTCTGATCAACCGCTTCAATTCCCTCAAAGAAGAAGGGGTGACCAGCTTAAAGGATCGAATTTTGACCGGTACCAAAGAAAGGATTCGCCCCATCATGCTTACGGCAACCACGGATATATTCGGTTTCCTGCCTATGGCTTTCTCGGCATCTGCCGGAGCGGAAGTGCAACGGCCTTTGGCCACCGTAGTAATTGGCGGTATGCTATCGGCTACACTTCTTACGCTGGTTGTACTGCCTGTACTCTATACCTTCGTTGAGAAACGCAGGGAAAAGAAAATCGGAAACCAGGGGCATAAAACAGCTCTGAACACCATCGTTCTACTTATTGGTTTAGGTAGTTTTCTCGGGTTTTCCCAATCTGCAAAGGCGCAAGGAATAAACCCGGATACCTTGCAAAGCATTTCCCTTAAAGATGCCCAAAATCGGGCTGTTGAGTATTTCCCTCGGATCAAGGCCAAAAGGCTTCAAATAGAAAGCGAAGCAGCGCTGAAGAAAACAGCCTGGGACTTTGGGAACACCCAAATTTTCACGGGAGCGGAAGAAGCAAGCAGCAATACTGATGGAGTTTATACGCGGATAGGGGTTCAACAACAAAATATTGACGTTTTTGGAATTGCTCCACGACTGCGCTTGCAAAAGGAACGGGTAGCCCTTGCCGAAAGCGCTCTCGAACTGTCATTAACAGAGCTTAAACGAGAAGTGAAGTTGGCCTGGGGCCAGGTTTACACCGCTAAAAACACCTACCAGGTGTACAACCGTTTGGATTCGCTCTTTACCGATATAGAACGAGCGGCAGATGTGAGATTGGAAGTAGAAGAAACTTCTAAACTGGCCTATTTGGCCACTAAAAACCAGGCCAATGAAGTGCGCATCCAAATGGAACAGGCCTATCGCGATTACCTGGGCGCTTTGCAGCGGCTCAACTTATGGCTGGTCAGCGATACCCTTTATACAGTACCGGATGTGCCCAGTGAGCAATTGACCGTAATCCTTAATTATGACTTGGATTCCCTAAGTACTCACCCTTTGCTTAATGTGTATCAACAGCAAATAAAAGTGGCCGATGCTCGAATAAAGGAAAGAAGATCGGAGTTTTTGCCCAAGTTACAAGGACAGTATGGCTGGCAAAAAGTTGGGGGGCAAACCGGGTTTTACACCTACCAAATAGGCATACAAATCCCCTTGTTTTTTGGGCCCGAGCTGGGCGGTACGCAAGAGGCTAAAATCCAGCGCGAAATTACCACGGAAAATCTCAGGCAGAATCAGCTTCAACTCAATGCCGAGTACCAATCCATGCGGGAAGAATACCTGAAATGGCGTAACTCATGGATTTACTATCGTGACCAGGCATTGCCGCTAGCACGCGAGCAAAGACAAGGTTCGATAACGGCTTACCGAGAAGGCGCAATAGACTATGTAAGTTTTTTGCAAAACATAAGGGACGCTATCCGCATAGAAGTGGATTCATGGAATGCTTTGGGCAATTACCTGGACAGCCGCTATGAACTCGAATACTATTTACAAACAACAAACTAAAACCGGTAACGGATAAAAATAAACGACATGAAAAATCAGATCATAAAATTATTTGTATTGCTATTTATAGCAGGTTTTGTTTCGGCCTGTGGCAACGAAGGAGATGCCAATGGGCAAAATGACCAGGAAGGTGAGCAACACGAACGGCACGAAGGCCACGGTGAAGAAGGTATGGGTGAAGTTCATTTGTCCAACCTGAAATTCAAGAGCCTGGGAATGAAAGTGGACACTATGCCCACTCGCCCCATATCGGGCGTGGTAGAAGCCAATGGCCAGTTGGAAGTTCCACCACAACACGAGGCCACCGTTACAGCGATAGTTGGAGGCAACACTACTTCCATCAAAGTGATCGAAGGTGACAAAGTCAACAAAGGCCAGGTGCTGGCCTACCTGTCTCACCCAATCCTTACTGAAATTCAAACCAAATACATCACGGCTTACAACCGCAGCGAATACCTTGAGCAGGAATACCATCGGCAAAAAAAGCTGTACGAAGAAGGAGTAGGTTCCGGCAAAACCTTTCAGGAGACCAAGTCTGACTATCAATCCATGAAAGGAGAAGTAAAGGGCTACGAGGCCCAACTGCGCCAGTTGAACCTAAAGGTAGAGAAAATCAGGAATGGCGATGTATATGAGCAGGTGCCGGTGGTAAGCCCCATAGATGGTTACATTGAAAAAGTGTTGATCCAGTTAGGTCAGTACATTCAGCCGCAAACGGGAATGTTCAAAATTGTCAACACCAAACATATTCATGCTGACCTGATGGTATTCGAAAAAGATGTGTACAAAGTGAAAGAAGGACAAAAAATTTCATTCACTGTAGAATCCGTGCCCGGTTCCCGTCTTACGGCCGAAATTTATTCGGTAGGGAAACAATTTGAACAAACCCCCAAAGCGGTTCACGTCCACGCAGAAATTGAGCAAAAGAAGGAATTCCTGATACCAGGGATGTACATCAACGGAAAAATCCACACGGAGAATAAAGCTGTAAACGCCCTGCCGGAAAGTGCCATTTTCGAGGAAGAAGGTAAACCCTATATCTTCTTAGCTGAACAGCACAATGAGGATGGTGAGACGGAGTGGGCATTTAAACCCGTGGAAATACGAACTGGAGTTATTGATGAAGGTTGGGTGGAAATAAACCTGCTGGAACCACTTCCCAAAGGAACTAAAGTAGCCTGGAACAATGCCTACTACCTTATCTCAGAGATGAAGAAAAGTCAGACATCGCATAGTCATTAAAATGAAAAAATCCACTTTCATAATTTCCAAAATGGACTGCCCTTCAGAAGAGCAGATGATCCGTATGAAGCTGGAATCTTATAATGAAGTGAAGCAGCTTTCATTTGATATCCCCAATCGCAAACTGGATGTATATCACACAAACGAAGTGGATAAGATCCATCAGGCCATTAGTGAGCTTAAGCTCAGTGACCACTTGGAAAGTACGAAAGATGAAGCTGAGTTGCCGTTGGCTACTGACGACTCCCAACAGCGAAAAATACTTTGGTGGGTGCTGGCTATCAATTTCAGCTTATTTGTAATAGAAATGACTACCGGATGGATTTCCAGTTCTATGGGCTTAATAGCCGATTCTCTGGATATGCTGGCAGATTCCATCGTTTACGGTCTGAGCTTATTTGCAGTAGGTGCTGCCATGTCTCGTAAGAAAAAAGTAGCTAAAATCAGTGGCTATTTTCAGATGGGACTGGCACTATTAGGCTTTTCAGAAGTATTGCGCAGGTTTTTCAGCGAAAGCGGAACCCCCCTGTTTCAGTGGATGATCATCATATCAGTACTGGCACTCATAGGCAATCTGGTTTCGCTTTGGTTGATCAATAAAGCTAAGAGCGATGAAGCTCACATGCAGGCCAGTGCTATATTTACTTCCAACGACATTATTGTTAATGGCGGAGTGATCCTGGCCGGTGTTATGGTTTATTTTCTGAACAGCAAATGGCCGGACCTGTTAATTGGTGGAATCGTGTTCGCCTTTGTGATGCGGGGGGCTATTCGCATTTTGAAACTTTCTAAATAATAAGAGTATTAAGCAATTAAGATGAAACTCAACACCATTATGCCGCGCGAGCATTGGCAATAGGGCAAAAGAAAGCTTGGTGGTTGACTTTATCAACGCCACGGAACTCGATTCCCTTCAAGACAAATCCAGTATCATTGATTCCTTTTTCAAGTATGCTCCGGAGAGAGAGGATTTCGAACCTAACGCCACAATATGCTCATTATCAGTGATTTAAGAGAACTCTTTTCGCTAAGTCAACCCGCTAAGCAACCCAATCGGCCGCGGAGGGCATTTCGCCCAATAGTGCTGACATAGCTAATCAAATATAGGCTTTTTTGACTTGGGGTTCAATTCCCTCCTCAGGACTATATCGTGATGTCTATTAGTACTGTTGAAATACATCTTTGAAGCTCCTTTAGATCTGATTTACGTCTCCAGTGATCGCGTTAGTATTGTTCGGAATATTCCGAACACAAGTTTGGAATCACGTATAATCCCAAAACATCAGTATTTTCAGTATCTTCTTATAATAATCAAAAAAAAATCGATCTCAAAGTGAAGGATGGTAATGGATTCGGTTGCCACACTCTGCGCCCCACAAGTCGCATTAATGGCTTGTGGGGATTTATTTATAATTATGAAAAAGATTATTCTCTTAATATTCTTGACAAGTTCCGTTCTTTCATTAAAATCGCAATGTTTCGTAGAACTC
>CATAQZ010000274.1 GCA_949487015.1 Flavobacteriales bacterium UBA4585 | reverse complement strand
TGGATATTGTGTTTACTGCATTACACGGTACTTCCATTGTAAGTGTCCCTCCTGCTCTTGCTAAGGCTGGATTCACTAACGTTCAGCTGGTCGAAGCACAAAGCACGCCGGATGGAAACTTTCCTACTGTAGCGAGTCCGAATCCAGAAGAAAGTGCTGCATTAGCCATGGCTGTTGCGCAAGCCGAAGTCACGAACGCTGACTTAGTTATCGGATGTGATCCAGATACGGACCGCGTCGGTATTGCGGTGAATGACGGAACGGGTAAAATGCAACTTCTTAACGGTAATGACACTGCTGCTTTACTCGTTCACTATATACTCAACGCATATAAAACGAACGGTACCCTTCCAGCAAACGGTTTTACCGCAGCCACCGTGGTTACTACGGATCTAATCGCAGACATCTCAGCTGCCTATGGGGTGCCTTGTTACCGTTGTTTGACGGGTTTTAAATGGATCGCTGATATCATCAATAACAAACCCGAAGAACAATTCCTTGTGGGCGGTGAAGAGTCTTACGGCTACCTTATCGGAGATGATGTACGCGATAAAGATGCTGTTGCTTCTGCCGTTATGATTGCGGAAATGGCTGCAAATGCCAAAGCACAAGGCCGCACCGTTCTCGAGCAACTTGAAGCCATTCACCGTGAGTTTGGTCAATACCAAGAGCGATTGATCTCCATCACAAAAAAAGGCCGCTCCGGCGCTCAGGAGATTGCTGATATGATGACTGCACTTCGCAACGACCCGCCTAAAACTTTGGCTGGCTCACCGGTGATTGTTGCGATTGACCACAGCAACTCCACTCAAACCGATCTACGTACAGGAGCGACTTCCAGTACGGAATTACCTGGTTCAAACGTACTGCAGTTCATTACCGAAGCAGGAGATAAGGTCAGTGCCCGTCCTTCGGGAACAGAACCAAAAATTAAGTTCTACTTCAGCGTACGCACTACCACTGGTGATAGCCATGCTGCAACCAAGGCGGAACTTGAACGAAAGATTGATACCTTTATTGAGGAATTAAACCTCTAATTCAAACATGAAGAATTTCATCATCATAGGGGCCATTTCGATGGCCCTTTTTTCTTGTGCATCGCCCGAGACTGAGACCGCTGAGGCTATCGGACAAAAGTTCATTGGATCTATTATCCAGAACGACTCCACCCGTGTCGTATCCTTCAACGTTCACCTCAATGAAAACGAACTAACGTTTTACAACGGAGTACAAGAGTCTTTTAACTTGACGCTAAGTGGAGAAGATACCCTTCGTGGCACTTTCCCTGTATTTGCATCTGACCTCTGGCTCGTTGCTACTGAAAAGGGGTACCAAGGAATGTATTATAGAACCGATGCAGAGAATTATGAATTGCCCTTTTACCTAATTAAAGGTGAGTTAAATACTCCTTCAACCACAGACGAGCCTCCTAGTCAATATGCCATTATGAGGGATTACGGATTAGGTACTTTTCGCCCTGCGTTATTACAGTTGGGCCTTAAAGAAAATACGCTCGTAGGAACCATAGCTACAGCTACCGGAGATAGTAGGTTTCTTTCTGGTTATACCGTTGAAGAAGGCGGATTAATCCTTCAAGGATTCGATGGTAGATTCATTTACAACGTACAGGCCTCTACACGAGGTGACTCTATATTCGGTCAGGTTTGGTCAGGAAAAGCAGGTTATTACCGCTTCAAAGGCATTGCAGATGATCATGCCACGTTAGAAGATCCAGAGGAAATGTCGAGGTTGCGTGAAGACTATACGCACATCGAATGGCATTTGCCGGGGCTTGATGGCGATACAATTCACTTTGACAGCCGCACCATCACAAAGCCTACCATCTTAGCCATCCAGGGGTCGTGGTGTCCTAACTGTATGGACGAAGGACGAGTGTTGGACCATTACTACCGCGAATTTGAAGGAGCCATTGATGTTTTTGGACTGAGCTACGAATACAGCGGGACGTTAGAAAAAGCTACCGCTGCGGTGCAGAAAATGGAGCGCGATCTAGGCACCTCCTTCCCTATGGTTATCGCCAC
>CATAQZ010000273.1 GCA_949487015.1 Flavobacteriales bacterium UBA4585 | reverse complement strand
TTTAGGTACGTACGGAGCCGGGTTTTCCATAGTCTGTGATAAGTATTTGGGACCTCTAAGATAAGGCAGAATCGGGCAATGATTCCTTTCGTTATATTTGAACAAATCGATTTTTATGAAGTCTTTGCGCTCCCTCTTTTTCTACATGCCTCTGCTCCTGCTACTTGCTGTCGATTCCAGCAGTCAAGACATCGGTCTCTGGCTCCGCATTACGCTCATTGCCGCTGTTGGTATAGTAGGGAGTATCGTGACGCGCAAACATGGTGGTGAGGGCCTTAGCATTTTTGGAGTCATCGCATTGCTTCTCCTGCTCCCGTTGATTAAAATCGGGAGTGTTCATGCAGGTTCGGAGTTGTTAGGATACGCGGCTCGAATGGCACTTTTATTTCTTTGGATCCAATTAAGTGCTGCATTATTTCGCAAAGAAAAATCTAATGGAATTCAAGCCCTGGCCACAGGTGCCCAAGCAGCGCTATTAATTGCTGCCTTTAGCATTCTCCCTTCCCTTGTAGAAGCTTATAAAGCTTCAAATATTTACCTGGCGAACGGGCCCCTTTTTACACATAAAAACTATGCCGCAGCCAGTCTACTATTACTAGTCCCTCTCGCATTAAATGCTCGCGAAGAAGGGCAATTAGGACTGTGGCTGCAACGCATTAGTGTCGGTCTTGCCATTTTGTGTATTCTACTTTTAAGAACTCGTGGCGTTTGGCTTGGGGCATTTGTCATGACGGCTACAGCGGTGGCGTATTACGCATTTAAAGGAAATGCACAGCGCAGAACTGTAGGACTGATTTCATTGGGAGTAATTTCGATTGGTATTGTGGCAGCCATCTTTGCTTCAGGAAGTGAAAAAATATTTAACAGCGACACCATCCAAAGCCGTCTGCATTACTGGAACGCATCTTGGGATATGTTTATGGACCAGCCTGTAACGGGTGTAGGTGGCGGCCAATGGAAAATAGAATATCCAGGTACCGGTCTAAAAGGCACGAATGAAAGTGTGATGAGCGGACAGACGTCCATTCTTCGCCCGCACAATGATTTATTGTGGATGCTTAGTGAAACTGGTATTGCAGGAGCACTGCTATTCATAGCGCTACTAGTTTTAGGTTTTAGCCAGACCATTAAACACGAGCGCGGATTATTTTTCGCGCTAACCATCGTCGGCTTTGCGGTATATGGCTTTGGGGAATTCCCGCTTGAGCGGGCTACCCTTTTGCTTCCGCTTGCCACGGCATTAGGTTTTGCAGCCGCCCACACAAAACCTTCGATCAAAACCCGCCCCATTGCAGGTGTGATTTTAGCATGTACTGCCGGGCTTTTTACTCTCTATGTCGGCCAAAACCGCGTACAAGGCGAGCGTGCTGCCAAAGATTGTTTAGACGGTTATATGTCAGGAAACGTAAGAAGCATGCAGATTAATGCCCAAAAAGCGCAAAATGTTTGCTTTGAAATGGACATCTACAATAACCCTATGGCCTACTTCGAGGGGCTCAGTCACATGCGTACACCGAACGGTCAGATCCCATCAGATAGTAAAATAAATCAAGCAGAAGTAGCTTTCAACCAAGCGTTACAAATTCATCCTAACCACATTTTAACACTCAACCAATTGGCCGCCGTAAAGCGATACAACAGCAGTATCGGTGAGGCAATTGACCTTTACGAACGCGTTATTGAAATCGCACCACGCAATGGAAATGCAGCAATGCAACTTATGGAACTTTACCGTGTTAAAGGGGATATATACAGCTCCTTGAATGCGATGAAGATGTTTGCAACAAAAGATCTACAATGGTATTGGCGCAATTTGAACACTAAGAATTACCAGCCTCGAGGACAGGCGGAAGGACAAAGAATGCAAATGCTGGATGCCTATAGAAAGAGTAGCGTAACAACACTTAAACTATTTGCAGGCATCAATAATCCTAGACCTGCTATGAAATCACTCCATCGTGATTTACAAGGCAAAAAACCGGCCGAAATGTGGCAGATTTGGCTGAATTGGCGCCAGAATTAGATAAAAAAGTAGAATTCTGTTAATTTTTGATCGTTTTCAGCGTTCAAATCAGAAATACACTTACTTTAGTCTCATGCAACAAGCGATGAATCATATTATCAACTTCAATAACCGCAATTATATGTGGAAGGGGTTGCTATATCCATACGTGAAGGCATAGATTACGATAAGCAAAAAACCCATTATAAATAGAAAACGCCTTCACATTGTGAGGGCGTTTTTTTTTGATTTAACAAATGAAAAACTTCATCAATTCCGTACGTAAAAGTGGTCCGTTAAGGACAAAAGACAACTTTATCATTACATCATCCATGGTTGATATGAATGGCCAATTATCCATTTGGAGTTTGATGCAGCTATTGAATGAAGTGAAAGGTAGACGTATGAATCAGCTTTTACTCAATGTAAGGTTTGAGGACAAAGTGAAAAACATGGATTTAAAAATCTATCACAACGCCGGTTTAAAAGAGGAGCTTGTTGTTGAGAGTAGCTTCACCCCGAACGGCAAACGAACCGTTGATCTTAAAATCTATGTGAGTCGTCGTAAAAAAGGAACGCCTGTTAAACGCGTATGTAAAGCCGTATACACCTTGGGTATACACGCAGTTAAGTAGACATATCTATTCCTTGACAATGGTGATTTGGTTATTCCCTGGATTAAGATTTCTATTTACTGCGGGCGCGACTCGCCATGAAAAAAGCCCGGCGCTCTGCGCCGGGCTTTTGTGTTATAAGGTGCGCTGGATGGCCCGCTCGAGCCAAAGAAGTACTTCCGATATATCCGCATCTTCCTCTGTGAGATGGATAGCGTGCGAACACATACTGCCCGCTTTCATTAGTTGTAGATTACCAGTAGGCTCCTGTCCTTTTACGTTGATCCAAACTTCGAATCTGCCCTTTGTAGCAGGTACTAAACAGCCTACCTGTTTGGAAGTACGTATGCTGTAATACTTTTTCTTGCCATTAAGTTCAAAGTCTAAGCCGGTAGTCTGTAATGCCGTAACAATCCGTTCATGCAAGGATTTCCAATGCTCCTTACCCTTGAAAACACTGTCTTCCACCTGGTTTTCATCCATGTGTAAGGAAGTATTCTCTTTAGTGAGATGAACCACCATATTTGCATGTCCATGGCCTATGCCAAATTCTTCTTTCAATCGCTGGACATTAGCCATGTGCTTAGGCTCGTTCCATGAGCGAACCATGTCGACCCAATAAGAAATGGGCTGGCCCGTTTTTTTTTCGAGTCCTGCAATGTGGCTATGAATGCCCGAGTTTAGGTCCTGGCTCATAATTACATAATTATCCCTTCAAAGCTTCTAAACGCTGCGTAATGAGTGCTATTTTACCTTCAGCATCAGACATCTTTTTACGCTCAGATGCCACAACCGCTTCAGGTGCATTAGCGACAAAACGTTCATTGCTCAACTTTTTTGTTACACCAACTAAAAAGCCTTGGGTATATTTTAGTTCTTCTTCTAGTTTGACAATTTCTTCTTCAACATTTACAAATGCATCAGCAGGAATGGTATAATTCACACCTCCGGCAACAAAGCTAAATGCAGATTTCTGAACTTCGTCGACTTCAACAATGGCATCAACATTCGCCATTTTCTTAATCAATGCATCATATTCTGTATTGTGCGGAGTACCCTTAGCAATCTCAATGGTCAAGACTTCCTTTGGAGCAATACCATTTTCATTACGTACAGTCCGTATACCACCTACAACCTCTGCAAAATGATTGAACGACTTCAAAATGGAGGCGTTTTCAACTTGTAATGAAGGCCATGAGGCAAAATTGATCGTTTCACCTTCTTTACGGTCCGCGAGATTTTGCCACAATTCTTCTGTGATAAACGGCATGAAAGGATGCATCACTTCTAAAAGTGTATTAAAAACAGATTTGGTCTCCTCTAGCGCTTCTGCCGAAATCTTTTCTCCGCGAGCGGGCTTTACCATTTCTAAATACCACGAACAGAAATCATCCCAAACGAGCTTGTACGTGGTCATCAAAGCTTCAGACAGACGGTACTTTGTGAAGCTGCTCTCCAATTCTACTAAAGCCTCACCAATACGATTGCGCATCCAATTTACTGCCAATGCTTCTGAAGCACTCATGGAGTCCGCTCCAGTTTCCCACATACCCACCAATCGGAAGGCATTCCATACTTTATTTGCGAAAAAGGAACCTTGAGAACACAAATCTTCATCGAATAAAAGGTCGTTTCCTGCCGGTGCTGTCATGAGCATTCCAACACGTACCCCATCTGCGCCATATTGGGCTATCAAATCTAATGGATCTGGACTGTTGCCTAATTGTTTGGACATTTTACGACGCTTCTTATCACGTACCATGCCCGTAAAGTATACGTCCTTGAAGGGACGCTTTCCTTTGAACTGATAACCCGCCATGATCATACGAGCTACCCAGAAAAATATGATATCCTGTCCAGTGACTAAAGTATTTGTCGGGTAGAAATAATCCTCCTCTTCAGGATTGTCAGCAAAAACGCTGTAAGGCCAAAGCCACGAACTAAACCAAGTATCCATAACATCTTCGTCCTGGCTAACCTCATCCGTCCCCAATGCTTCTGCAGCCTCTTCACGCGTCTTGCAAACGACAACATTACCCTCAGCATCGTACCATGCTGGAATCCGATGACCCCACCACAGCTGACGGGAAACACACCAATCCTTGATGTTTTCCATCCAATACAAATAGGTTTTCTCCGTATGCGGAGGATGCAGTGTAATATCTTTTGATTTTACACCATCAATAGCAGGCTTTACAAGATCCGCCATTTTTAGGAACCACTGCATAGAAAGTCTCGGCTCGATCACCGCATCTGTGCGTTCACTGCGTCCTACTTTATTGCGTAAATCTTTAGTTTCGACTAATAACCCGGCCTCATCGAGTGCTTTTGCCACAGCTTTGCGCGCAACAAATCGGTCCATGCCTTCAAAGGCACCTCCGTGAGTATTCAATACAGCATGCTGATCAAAAATATCAATCACTTCCAATCCATGCTTCTCGCCAAGCATATTGTCATTCGTATCGTGCGCGGGTGTTACCTTCAATGCACCGGTACCAAATTCGATATCGACATAGTCGTCAAAAATGATGGGAACAGCGCGTCCAACTAAAGGAACAATTACTTTTTTACCCTTTAAATGCTGATAGCGCTCATCGTCTGGATTGACACAAACGGCTGTATCCCCAAAAATAGTTTCTGGACGAGTCGTAGCTACTTGTAAAGACTCCTCAGAGCCTTCAATCTGGTACGTCATGTAGTACAGACGACTGTTCTCCTCTTTATGAATGACCTCCTCATCAGAAACTGCGGTAAGTGCCACGGGATCCCAATTCACCATGCGTAGGCCGCGATAAATCATTCCTTTTTTATGGAGGTCAATGAAGACGTCTATAACTTGTGTACTGCGCGTTTCATCTAAGGTGAAAGCGGTTCTGTCCCAATCGCATGAAGCTCCTAAATGTCTGAGCTGCTTCAGGATAATACCACCGTATTCATCGGTCCAGTCCCAAGCATGTTTTAAGAAGTCTTCCCTACTAAGGTCCGATTTTTTTATGCCTTGTTCGCGCAAACGCTTCACCACTTTTGCCTCTGTAGCAATGGATGCATGATCCGTACCAGGCACCCAACATGCATTTAAACCCAACATGCGCGCGCGGCGAATGAGTACATCCTGAATCGTATTGTTCAGCATATGTCCCATGTGCAACTTACCCGTAACATTAGGAGGTGGAATAACGATAGTATAGGGCTCCTTTTCACTGACCTCAGCGTGGAAATAGTTCTTTTCCAACCAATGGTTGTACCACTTTGATTCGATATCTCCTGGAGTATATTTCCCGATTTCGCGCATGAAAAATTAACTTAAGTAAGCTGCAAAAATACAAGGCTTCGTGCATTCCATGAACCCAGAGGCTAAGAGTTTGTTAATTTCCTTTGAAAGTGCTCAAACTACACTTACATTTGAACAAGTAAAATTCTTTTAGCAGATTATGAAAAAGTTATTCCTAACACTATTTGTAGCCCTCTTTGGCTTTGTTGCACAGGCTCAAGAAGAAGCCGCTGGCGGTTCGAAAATTTCATTCGAACAAAAAGTAATCAACTACGGAAAAGTAGAAAAAGGAGGAAACGGAACGCGCGTTTTCAAATTTAAGAACGAAGGTACCGAGCCATTAGTACTAAATTCCGTTCGCGCATCTTGTGGTTGTACGACTCCGAAATGGACCCGCGAGCCGATCGCTCCCGGTGCAGAAGGTGAAATCACCGTGAAATACGATACCAACAGAATGGGTAACTTCCATAAAACGGTTACGGTGCAGTCAAACGCAAGTAACAAAACGGTTGTCCTAACGATTAAAGGCCAGGTTATGAATCCTGAATCAAAGCCTTCAACCCCTACTAAGAAAGGCGGTAGCGTAATCGCAAATTAAGTTTAAAGGTGTGCGAGGTACGCCTTCAAAGTTTCAAGAAAGCCCCGTATTTTTGCGGGGCTTTTTGCATTTAAAAATCACACATTATGCCGACTGTATCTAGAAAGGGCACAGCAATGCCTTCAAGTCCTATTCGCAAATTGGTTCCTTTCGCAGAAGAAGCTGAACGCGCTGGAAAAAAAGTGTTTTATTTAAATATCGGTCAGCCCGATATACATACTCCCGAAGTAGCACAGCAAGCGATTAAACAAGCGGATATTCCCGTACTAGCCTACAGCCACAGTGCTGGTTTCGCAAGTCTTAGATCGGGGCTATCAAAATATTATAACGGAAAAAACCTTCCTGTATCCAGTGAAGAAATCATAGTGACTACTGGGGGTTCGGAGGCTTTGCTCTTCACTTTCGGTTCAGCGATGGACGAAGGCGATGAAGTGATTATTCCGGAGCCGTTTTATGCCAATTACAATGGTTTTGCTACAGCGAGTGGCGTAAACGTTGTACCGGTAGAGGCAAATATTGAAAATGGCTTTGCCTTGCCTCCTGTGAGCGCTTTTGAATCGGCCATTACACCCAAAACAAAGGGAATACTGATCTGTAATCCAGGAAATCCAACCGGCTACCTGTATAGTAAAGAAGAATTGGAACAACTCCGTGATATCGTCCTCAAGCACGATCTTTTTCTTATCGCAGATGAAGTCTACAGAGAATTCACCTACGACGGAGCAGAACACTACTCTGTTCTAGGTATGAATGGACTTGAAGAGCACGCAATAGTTGTGGATAGTTTCTCAAAGCGCTACAGTATGTGCGGTGCAAGAATTGGCTGTTTGGTGAGTAAAAATAAATCCTTCATGGCAACGGCGATGAAATTTGCTCAAGCCAGACTTTCTCCCCCAACCTATGCGCAAATTGCGAGTGAGGCGGCTTTAAAGACACCCCAATCGTATTTTGATGATGTAAACGCGGAATACGTAGAACGCAGAAATATTCTTGTCGACGGTTTAAATAGCATCGATGGAGTCTTTTGCCCGAAGCCTAAGGGTGCATTTTATGCAGTAGCATCGTTCCCGGTAAAAAGCGCTGAGCACTTTGCAGAATGGCTTCTTAGTGAGTTTGATCACAATGGCAAGACCTTGATGATGGCCCCTGCTGCCGGTTTTTATGCGAAACCTGAATTGGGTAGACAACAAGCGAGACTTGCATATGTCTTAAATGTTGAAGACCTTAAGGAGTGTATTGAAATCGTACGACACGCATTGCAGGTTTACCCTGGAACCATAAAATAAACGTCCTTTGATTGTACAAATCAACAAGAGTCTAAAGAAACTCAACACCTTCGGAATAGATCAAAAGGCAGAGCGCTTGATCTGGGCCCACAGTGCTGAGGAAATCTTAAATTATGTGAATCATCATGGCGCACCTTCCCTTGTACTAGGAGGAGGGTCAAACATGTTGTTGACTCAGGACATTTCTGGTGACGTACTGAAGGTTGATATACACGGTAGAAAAGTAGTTTTCGAGGACGATGACCATGTTCATATTAGGTTTGGTGCTGGTGAAAATTGGCATGATATCGTACTTTGGACTTTAAATCAAGGGCTCGGTGGACTAGAAAACCTAAGCCTTATTCCTGGTAACTGCGGTACTGCCCCAGTACAGAATATTGGTGCGTATGGCGTTGAACTTAAAGACTGCTTCATCTCTTGTGAGGGGGTGCACATTGAGGAAAAACGCTTCTTTGAATTGGATCTTGAAGGCTGCGAATTTGGCTACAGAGATAGCATTTTCAAAAATGCCTGGAAGGGCAAAGCTATAATTACACGTTTAACATTGCGTTTGACTAAACGCAATCACCAGCTTCACTTGGATTATGGAGCTATTAAAGATGAATTAGCTGCAAAGGGGATTACAGAACCTACTCCAAAGGCTATTAGTGACGCCGTCGTAGCTATTCGAAAACAAAAACTACCCGATCCTGCTGAAATAGGAAACAGCGGTTCCTTCTTTAAAAACCCTGTGGTCTCTGAAGAAATGGCAGATGCACTTAAAGAGGGCTATCCAGACATGCCAACCTACACTGTGGATGGCGGAATTAAAATTGCAGCGGGCTGGCTTATTGAAAAAGCAGGCTGGAAAGGCTACAAAGATGGAGATGTAGGCGTACACAAGAATCAAGCATTAGTTCTAGTGAATTATGCTAATGCCACAGGGGCGGAAGTGCTTGCTTTGGCACACTCCATTATTAGTAGTGTGCAGGAGAAATTCAGTATTGTGCTACAGGCAGAAGTGAACTTAATATGAGTAAAACGGTCGCTTTCCACACACTGGGTTGTAAACTGAATTTCGCAGAAACCTCGACCATCGCAAAAGACTTTGATACCGCTGGATTCGATACCGTGCCCTTCAAAGAAAAAGCCGCCGTGTATGTGATCAACACCTGCAGTGTTACTGAAAACGCAGATAAAGAGTGCCGAAATATAGTCGGACGTGCACTAAAAGCCAATCCCGATGGATTTGTCGTAGTTGTTGGGTGTTATGCCCAATTAAAGCCTGAACAAATCATGAAGATGACGGGTGTAGATCTGGTCTTAGGAGCTACCGAAAAATTTAATGTGACCCAGTTTTTAGGCGCCCTCGAAAAACAACAAGGTCCGGCTGAAATCCACAGCTGTGAAATATCCGAAGCTAATTCTTTTGTGAGTTCTTACAGTGCAGGTGAACGAACCCGAGCTTTTTTAAAAGTACAAGACGGTTGCGACTACAAATGTACCTACTGTACTATACCACTCGCGCGCGGAATCTCACGTTCGGACACTTTAGAGAATGTCGTGAAAAATGCACAAGAAATTGCAGCAAAAGGCATACCTGAGATTGTTCTAACGGGGGTAAATGTTGGGGATTATGGTAAAGGGGAATTTGGCAATAAGCGCCACGAGAATACATTTTTAGAATTAGTTCAAGCTCTGGATGCACAAGTTCCCGTGGAACGCATGAGGATTTCTTCTATCGAACCCAACCTTCTACGGGACGAAATCATTGCTTTCACAGGAGCAAGTAAAAAATTCGTTCCGCATTTTCATATACCACTTCAAAGCGGTTCGGACGAAATTCTCAAAAAAATGAAGCGGCGATACATGACCGCACTCTATAAGCAACGTGTAGCTGCGATACGTAAATCCCATCCTGATGCAGGAATTGGCGTTGATGTAATTGTGGGTTTCCCTGGTGAAACAGAGGCCCATTTTCTGGAGACTTATAACTTTATTAATAGCCTAGAAATTAGCTATTTGCACGTGTTTACCTACAGCGAACGAAACAATACCGCTGCTGCAGAGATGGACGGGGTTGTGCCAATCCCTGAGCGAAAACGCAGAAATAAAATGCTGCGTATTTTAAGTGAAAAGAAAACGCGCCTATTCTACGAAAGTCAGTTAGGCACATCGCGCCCTATCCTCTTTGAAGGCGAGAACCGTGGCGGTTATATGTTCGGATACACAGACAATTACGTCCGTGTAAAAACATTCTGGAATCCTGAATGGGCAAACAAAATCAAAACTTTCTCATTATCAAGCATTAACAACGATGGAATTGTTATCTTAGATGTACCTAAGAACGCCAACAATGCCACAGATTTTCATCGAATATAAACCCCTCGTGGGTGAAGATGCTTTTATAAAGCATTGGCAGCAATGTCGTGCTTTACACATGAAAGACGGTCTCGTTCTCAATTCCGAATTGTACAAAATCAGAGAAGGAATGTTCCTTGGCATGATCGATTTCAATCCGGACCATCGAGAAAAAGTACTCACCCTATACACGGACCATCACAAAGTCCAGAGTGGAATGCAAACCATCTGTAAAAGCATACATTTTAAATACGCAGCCCTTCGAAAATAGAGCATGAATCTCCCCTCCATTACCAGCGCCGTTGAAGCCATTGCAAAGGAAGCCGGCGCCTTCCTTAGGATGCAACAATCTACGTTTTCACAAGAACGTGTCAGTTTAAAAAGTCTCAATGCTTTAGTGAGTGATGTTGATGAAAACGCAGAGCGATTAATCGTAAATAGGCTTTCAGAATTACTTCCACAAGCAGGATTTTTAACTGAAGAAGAAACCACTACACAGGACTTAGAGAAGGAATGGATTTGGATCATTGATCCGCTCGATGGCACCACAAACTTCGTACACGGCCTTCCCATCTACAGCGTATCGATAGCCTTAAAACACAAAGATGAATTAGTTCTAGGCGTAGTCTATGAAGTAGGGATGGACGAATGCTTTTCTGCCTATTCTAATGGCGGCGCAAGATTAAATGGCCAATCCATCCAGGTAACGGAAACAGATACGCTTGAAAACAGCTTATTGGCTACTGGATTTCCTTATTA
>CATAQZ010000272.1 GCA_949487015.1 Flavobacteriales bacterium UBA4585 | reverse complement strand
CCGAACCAATTGGATCAAGAAGATCTTTTCAAAGGCTATGGGAATAGCCTAATACTTCAGGGCTCGTTTTTACTAGTATTTGATGCTGTAGCGTATTACATCCATCATAATCATGGTAAGAATTTTCCAGAATTAGAAAAGGTTTCTTTGAGTACTACAGGTGGACGAGTAGGCCTTAGGATTGCATTGGATTAAACTAAAAACCAGCCCCGAGGGGCTGGTTTTTTTGCTTTAGATAGGTGCTAAAGGACGCTGTTTATAATTGGGTGCGACTGGTTTAGTGTTGATTCATTCTGAAATCTGCATAGGCGGACATACCACCATGCTCTGCTTGGTCTAGTCCGTCGAGCTCCTCTTCACGGTCAACTCGAAGGCCCCAACGCTTATTAATCAAGCTGAGAAAGCCGAAACTGAACGTTAAGCAGAATGCTGCTACAAGAAGTACGCCGACCAATTGAACTAAGAGTTGTTGTGTGCCAGCAGCACTTCCGAAAAGACCTACGGCGAGTGTTCCCCAGATGCCTGTGCCCAAATGAACGGCTACTGCCCCTACCGGATCATCCAATTTTAATTGATCAAGCAAAGACACTGCAAGTACAACAACGATTCCCCCGATGGCTCCAATGAATATGGCGTCGGTGATGCCCATAAGGTCGGCACCAGCAGTAATACTGACGAGTCCCCCGAGTATGCCGTTCATGAACATGGTTAAATCGAAATTTTTGTAAACGAAATGAACAAAACCGGCTGCCGCGAGGCCACCGGCTGCTGCAGAGATGGACGTGGTAGTGAGCACAAGAGAAGTCAACGCGGGATCTGCGCTGAGCACGGATCCTCCATTAAAGCCAAACCATCCAAGCCATAAAATAAGAACGCCAGCTGCCGCAAACGGCAGGTTGTGTCCTGGAATTGCACGCGCGCTACCGTCTTTTTCAAACTTGCCAATTCGCGCGCCTAATTTGGCAATATAAACGAGCGCAGCCCAGCCTCCGACGGAATGAACTAATGTTGAACCGGCGAAATCATAGAATCCCCATTGGTCCAAAAATCCGCCGCCCCACTTCCATGAACCTACAATAGGATATGCGAGCCCCACATACAGTATGGAAAAGGCAAAGAATGATCCCAGTTTTGCACGTTCTGCGACCGCTCCGGAAACAATAGTAGCGGCAGTGGCAGCGAACATGCCTTGAAACAAGAAATCGGTCCAATACGTGTAGCCTGTATTGTAGGTTAAATCCAGTCCTTCTGCGTTTTGTGGGCTTTCTAGGCCAAAGAGGTCTACAAAGTAGTCGGGGATGACCCCATGCCAGAACGATGACGGATACATGAGATTGAATCCTATGAGCGCATACAGGACCAATCCAATGCAGATGATGAAGAAGTTTTTGAATAGGATGTTGACCGTGTTTTTCTGTCTGGTGAGTCCAATTTCCAGCAGACTAAAACCCAAGTGCATAAAAAACACGAGAGCCGTACAGATCATCATCCATAGATTATTAACCGTGAGCGTTAGTGTAGTGTCCATTTGCTGTATGTTATTATTTCAGAGTAAGACCGCCACTTTCACCAGTACGAATGCGATACGCTTCTTCCACTGGTGTTACGAATATTTTCCCGTCCCCTACCTCTCCAGTCTTTGCGGCTTCAAGAATAGCATGTACGGTTTTTTCTACGAAATCGTCATTTACAACGATACTTAGATAACGTCTTTGGATATCGGATGAGCTATAGGCTACTCCTCGATAGAGATGTTCCTTCTTTTCATGACCTACACCAGTCACATCCCAGTAACTGAAGAAATACACGTTCACATCATGAAGTGCTTGACGAACCTCGTGAAATTTCGATTTTCTAATAATTGCGTCTATTTTTTTCATTCTGATGATTGTTTGACGCAAAAATATGTCAATTATTCAAAACACCCCCTGATATTCAGGGTAAATGATAAAAAATAAGTTCATACAAGGGTTTTACCCCCTAAAATCAAAGGGGTGCACTTGTCTTAAATAGTATTTTATAGTGAGTGACCCCCTAAATTATGCGAGTTTTGGTTTTTGTTGAGGGGTAATCTGAGAATTGAGACTTCTGAGCACAAAAAAACCCGATCCATTCAATGGATCGGGTTGACTTAAGGTTT
>CATAQZ010000271.1 GCA_949487015.1 Flavobacteriales bacterium UBA4585 | reverse complement strand
CCTAGGGCCCCGCACGGCGGGGCCTAATCTTTTTAATATATCAGCATGGAAAACGGTATTTACGCCAAAATCGCAACACCTAAAGGAGCGATAACAATCAAACTAGAACACGAAAAAACACCGATGACGGTGGCTAATTTTGTGGGTTTAGCAGAAGGTACACTAGAAAACAACGTGACTGAAAAGGGTACTCCCTACTATGACGGTCTAACCTTTCACAGAGTGATTGCAGATTTCATGGTTCAAGGTGGTGATCCTACAGGAACAGGTGCGGGTGGTCCAGGCTACCAGTTTGAAGACGAAATTCACCCAGAATTAACGCACAACAGACCTGGGACCCTGTCTATGGCAAATGCTGGACCTGCAACAAACGGTTCTCAATTTTTCATTACACACGGCGCAACGGACTGGCTCGATGGCAAGCATACCGTGTTTGGCTACGTGATTGAAGGACAGGATGTCGTGGATGCAGTTGCTCAGGGAGATGCCATGGACAAGGTGGAAATTATTCGTGTTGGCGAAGAAGCTCAAAATTGGGATGCAAGTTCCATTTTTACCACGGCAAGAAGTAAAGCTGAGGAGGCTGCTAAGGCCGCTCAAGAAGCTGCAGATGCAGCCATTCAGGGCCTAAAAGATCAGGCAGAAACCACGGATAGTGGTTTGATGTACATCCTTGAAGATGAAGGTAATGGACCCAAGCCTACGGCAGGACAGCAGGTTGATGTTCACTATGAACTAAAATTGGTGGACGGTACGGTAGTGGATTCTTCATTTAGTCGTGGAACACCACTTCAAATCCCCATTGGTGTAGGTAAAGTGATTCCGGGATGGGATGAAGGCATTATGTTATTGAATGAAGGTGCTAAAGCGACGTTGATCGTTCCTTCAGAATTAGGATATGGTGCTTCAGGTGCAGGTGGCGTGATCCCGCCAAATGCGACGCTCATCTTCAAAGTAGAGTTGGTAAAGGTCGGCTAAGCGCCAGCCGTAGCTATAAAACAGACCACCCCGCGGCTGCGCCGCGGGGTGGTTTTTTTTTGGTTTTTATTTTATAAAAACGGCGCGCTTTTAAAAGAGATTCTTGATTAGGCGCTGTACCAATTTTTCCTTTCCGCTCGTGTAGGGTGGGGCTAGAATTTTATTGACCGGGAATCCCCACTGGTAAAATGCGCTTCGGGTATTGGTGAATTCTAAAAAGCCTGCGTGGCCATTGGTTTTACCAATCCCGCTATGTCCAGTACCTCCAAAAGGCAGGTAGTTGTTTGCGATTTGAAGCAGACTCATATTCACTGCAGTAGCACCAGCGCGCGTTCCTTGTTGTATGGCTTTGATGTTTCGTTTACTCTTGCTGTAGATGTAAACGACTAACGGGTGTTCACGAGAATTGATTTCTAGTAATGGTTCTTTTACATCCGTGTAGCTAAACACAGGCAATAGCGGACCAAAGATTTCTTCTTTCATTAACGCACCTTCCTTCGAAGGGTTGATAAAGACGGCCGGAGAAATTTTACGTTGTTCAGCATTGGCAGTACCTCCGATAAAAGGAGTACCGCTTTCTTCGGTAGCTTCTCGGAGCATATTGGTGAGTCGCTTAAAATGCTGATCGTTCACAATACGCACATAGTCCTTACTTAGGGTAGGGTCCTCGCCGTATTGTTGAGAAATGACTTTAGCCACACCGCGCTTAAAATCTTCCAGTTTTCGTGCATGCACATAGATGTGATCAGGAGCAATGCAAATCTGTCCGGCATTTGTGAATTTCGCCCATGCGACGCGCTGACCAGCTTCAAATGCATTGGCCGTCTCATCAACAATCGTTGGACTTTTTCCTCCCAATTCTAAGGTGATACTACACAGGTGTTTACTCGCTGCTTCCATCACTATTTTACCTACCGCTGTTGAGCCGGTAAAAAAGATATGATCAAAGCGTTTTTTCAATAACGCGGTCGATACATCTATGCCCCCTGTAACCACGCTTGCTTCTTCCGGTTTAAAAATCTCTGCAACGAGTGCAGCAAGAGCTGCGGAAGTTTTTGGCGTATGTTCAGATGGTTTTATAAGAACTGTATTCCCGGCGGCATAAGAAGAGCATAAGGGATGTAGAGATAAGAAGATAGGGTAATTCCATGGCGCGATGACCAGGGTACTGCCTTTGGACTCAGGTTGGGTATAAGAAGAGGATCCGAACAGGAATAACGGTGTCTTTACTTTCTGCGGTGCGGACCAACGTTTTAAGTTTTTACGAATGATCTTCAGATTATCCAATGTTGGAAAAATCTCTGTTAAACCAACTTCTACCGGGCTTTTACCAAAATCCTCATGAAGGGCTTTAGCCAATTCCGCTTGCCATGGACCTTGTAGCGCACGGCGCAACTGGTCCAATTTCTGTAGTCGGTATTTTAGACTAGTACGCGCTTGCACTGGAGCATGGGCGCGTTGTAGGGCGATTATTTGATCTAGGTTCATCGTTTTTCGTACAAATGGTCCGGGCCGTCAACAGGGCTGTTGTAAAACATTAAATAGGGCGGGCAATACACTATTTGACCCCAAAGCGTGCTCACGGATGTGTCTAGCTCTAACGTAAAAGAGTACCAACTGTTCTCTAAGGACCAATTTCCTTCATACAGCACCGTATCAGCACCATTCACGCTATAAGTGCTGTCGGTATCCAATGTGAGTGTCCAACCTGCATAGTCCGATTCACTCTGATAAGGACCTCCCCATCCCCATGCTTGTACATACTGCCAATCGTAGGTGCCCTCAAGTGCATTAAAGAGGTCTGGTGCCGTCCATTGCGCCGTGTCGTGGCAAGAATACATTTCTGAAATTACTTCACTATAGTCGACAGTGTTTCTAGCGCAGCTTAGCGAAACGGCTGCCACGAGTACGAATAAATGACGTTTCATTACAAATGGTTTAAGGGGTGGAAATCGGCGATTTTATCACTTAATTGCTGGGCGCTAATATGGGTATAAATCTCGGTAGTAGTGATGCTTTCATGCCCTAAAAGTTGCTGTACAATTCTCAAATCAGCGCCACGTTCCATCAAATGAGTTGCGAAGCTGTGCCGCATGGTATGCGGGCTAATGGCTTTTTTGATTCCGGCAGAAGTAGCAAATTTTTTGATTTTCAAGAAGATGCTTTGTCGTGAGAGAGCGGCACCTCTATTGCTTAAAAAAACGGTGTCCGAATGTTTCGGCTGACATTTTTGATGGGGGCGTTCATATTCTAAATAGAGTTCCAGATGTTTTACGGCCTCCTTATGTATGGGAACCAACCGTTGCTTATTGCCTTTACCGGTCACAATAATATAGCCTTCTTCCAAGCGAAGTAGAGAACGCTTTAGTGTGCACGCCTCTGAAACGCGCAGTCCACAGGCATAGAGCAGCTCTATTATGGCTCGGTCGCGGGTTGCAAAGTCTTCATTCATTGGTATGGCTTCCAGCAAACGAACTACCTCTTGTACGCTCAAAACTACCGGCAATTTGCGCCCCGTCTTCGGATTTTCAAACAAAACCACAGGATGTTCACTGAGGTGTTCTTCATCAATCATCCAGTTAAAGAATCCACGTAGCGCACTGAGCACACGCCCTTGAGAGCGCGGGGAGTAGCCGATAGAGTGGAGGTGCTGAAGGTAAGCAGAGATGTGTTTTGCAGTGATCAGCTTTGGCTTTTGATCACTGAAATTGGCCAATTGGTTGAGATCCCTTTTATAGGCGCTAATGGTGTTGTCGCTAAGTCCACGCTCAAATTTGAGGTGCTCTAGATAACCCGTAATGGAATCGGTCCAATTCATGCTCCTAATTTCGCTATTGATGCGCTAACTTTACACTATGCAAATTTTAATTCTCAACGGACCCAATCTCAATCTTTTAGGAAAAAGAGAGCCCGGGATTTATGGAAATCAGGACTTTCAGTCCTTCTACGAAGAGCTTACTGCCGTGTACGATGACGTAGCGTCGTTTCGCTATGAGCAAAGTAATGTAGAGGGCGCACTGATCAACTTATTACAGGAAGCTGATGGGACTTATGATGCAGTTGTCTTAAATGCCGGAGGGTATACACATACCTCTGTAGCACTTATGGATTGTATCGCGGCCATCGACGTTCCGGTGTATGAAGTGCACATTTCTAACCCGTTGGCACGCGAAGACTTTCGGCACACGAGTTTAGTAGGTCAAAAATGTGTTGCCTCCGTAAGTGGCTTTGGTTTAGACTCTTATCGCCTTGCCGTTGAAGGTGTATTAAGCCAATTGGCGGGCTAAATAGCCCATTTCAGCAGCTATTTCTTTCAAAGTCGCATCGTAAACATCGCTACATTCTGGCGTCCCATCACTGCGTTTGGGATCCACAAAAGTTAGAGGAAAACGTGCAGCTGCACCTACGACCACTGGGCATGCCTCATTAGCGCTATCGCAAACCATCACCGCGACGTAGCCCGAAGCGGGATTTGGCGCCTCATGGTACGCCTTTGAGAATATAAATGGGGTATGTTCCTCGCTTTCGAGCAGTGGATGAAAAATTTGCCAATGCGGATTTTCCGGTGCGAGATCCTTCACTGCTGTAAATCCGTGCCGCTTGAAACTTTCAGCTACTTCAGGATACAAAGCAGTGCCTTCCGTACCTCCGCTAAAGGTCTCTACGCTCTCATGGCTGTAATACTTCGCTGCAGTTCGAAAAAGAATTTCAGAAAAATGACTTCTTCGGCTGTTGTGTGTGCAGATAAAGTTAACCGCCAACCCATCTTTCGAATGTTCGTTTAACAAAGCTGCTAAAGCATTTAATTCTTCCATACGCTCCGCACGAGGGGTAGCTGTAAATAGCGATTTTAAGATTTCTTGTGACATTAAAGCGTAGCGTTTAAAATAGTAATAACGTCCGCTGGGGTGATGTCTTTGTGTTCCCCTAAGCGTGTGGCACCATAACTTTCAAGCTGTGCGGCGGCGTGTTTTGGAAAAGAGGCGGCATCAGTAGTATAGGCACCTAATTTAGTCTCTATGCCCAACGAATGGAAAAAATCCTCAGTGCGGTCAATGGCTTCATGCGCCACGTCAAAATCTGTCCCTTCTAAAGAAAGCACCCGGCGTCCGTATTGAGCCAGTTTTGCTTGTTTTTGTTCAAATTTAAATCGGTAAAGACTCGGTAAAACAATCGCGAGCGTTCTCGCATGATCTACATTGTAGGCCGCTGTGATTTCATGACCTATAGCGTGTATGCTCCAGTCGGTTGGTACTCCTTTTTGAATCAGTCCGTTCAGTGCCATATTGCAACTCCACATGAAGTTCGCAGCAGTTCCATAGTCCGACGGATTGTTCATCAGTTTTGGAGCAATTTCGATGAGGGTAGAAAGAATTCCTTCTGAAATTCGGTCTTGTAAAGTCGCAGAAGTAGGGTAGGTCATGTATTGTTCCATGACGTGGGTGAAAGCATCTACGAGACCATTGGCAAGCTGGCGTTGGGGTATTGAGGCAACTACAGTGGGATCTGATATGGAAAACTGTGGAAATAGTCCTGGACCGCCCATACCGCGCTTTTGTCCGATCTCTTTACGGCTCACCACCGCACCACTATTCATTTCCGAACCCGTAGCAGGCAAAGTCAACACTGTTCCAAAAGGCAATGCTTTTGTGGTGCGAATACCTTTTGCAAGAATATCCCAAGGTTCTTCTCCTTCAAAGAGCGCTGCTGAGGCTAGAAACTTTGTTCCATCAATCACAGAGCCTCCCCCAACTGCAAGTAAAAAGTCAATTTTTTCAGCTTTTATAATGGCCAATGCCCGAAGTAAAGTGCTGTATTGTGGATTGGGTTCGATGCCTCCAAATTCTAAAACTTCGTGGTTTTTTAGTGCACCCTTGACTTTTTCGTAAACCCCATTTTGTTTGATGGAACCACCGCCATAGGTGATTAGCACCTTTGCGTCTTTTGGTATAAGTGAGGACAACTGTCTGTGTTCGTCTTTTCCGAAACAAAGATTTACAGGGTTGTATAAGTTGAAGTTGTTCATTTGTGTATTTTGTTATTTCACTTTAACCACAAATGCATTGTGGTGTTTACAAGGAGATGTAACGTGAGCGTTTCTCCTCATAGATTTTATCCACTGAGATGAGAATGCCGGTCTCTTCTACATTTCCAAAATCGGCATTAACGAATGTGCCGAAAGTTTTCATTTCCGGACTCAGCACCATGTATTGCTTAATTAATGGAGGAACGCTTTCGCCAAATTCACTGGTTAGTTTACCTAGATTGCGCAGTCCCTTTTTAAAGCCGGTTGAAAAATCCGTTTGATCGATAGGGAAGTGTTGCTCCAGTTCAGGAAGCTTTGGAAGCTCAGCCTGTATGATAGGGTCCATGAGTCCCTCTGCATCAGGGAAATAATGCTCTAAAAAATTAAGCACCCAATTCCGTGCATTGCGATCATAGGAGGGATACATGGTAACTTTTCCGTAGAAGTGACGCATGTTTTCGTATTTCAATACAATCGCACCCAATCCGTCCCATATGTTATCTAGGGCAAACATCCCTTTTCTCGGATCGACGGCAGGCTGGTATTTCGGTTGTACCCAACTACGTCCTAATTCAATGCTATACGGCAGGTAATCTTCCAGGAAGTGCTTAGAAAACTGAAAGTAGTGCCCCATACTGAGGTCGTGTTGGGGATTTCCCTTTCCTCCTGCGACAGTTGCGCCATCAATGAAGCGGTAGCCGCCTACAATCTCCTCTTCCTCCGGATTCCAAACAATCAGTTGTTGATAGGGATTGTCGCTAAGGTCCAATTCATCGAGATCAACGGGTTTGCCTGTTCCGCCGTCGGCACTTGCAAAAGTGAGTTCACGTAAACGCCCCACTTCTTGTACCGTTTCAGGTGAATTGTGCACGTTGACGATATAGATTTCATTATTGAGTTTGGAGGTGTAGCGAACAAACCGCTCTTGGGTCAATTCCGCCTTTATCGCCTCCACCGGTACTGCCGGTCTGATGTAACTCAAATCTATCATGCTGCAAATATACCGCCTAAAGGCCAGTTAAAGGGGACTTATTTTACCAGATTGTATACGTTAGATTTAACCTCATATGCCCATTCATCGTCGCTCTTAGACTTATCTAGATGCTCAGGAGTGATGGGCTTTCCGTAGGTAATGGTAATGGTTTTACCACGTTGTTTCATCATTTCTTGAGCCAGTAAAAGCATCTCGATATTGATTTTAATCCCAAAGAACTTACGAATCTTTGCAACCCTGTAGAATTTTCGGGAAAGACGACCGCTGATGTGAACGGGAACGATGGGCTTTTTATGCCTTTTTGCTTTGCTAATGAACGTCTTCTTCCAATCTAAATCTCTGATGACCCGATATTGGGTCATTCTACTAACCAGTCCGGCAGGGAATATGAAAACAGCGTTTTCACTGGCAAATAACTCGTCTACACGGCGGATATTCTCACGCGGTGTTGCACCAAACTTATTCACTCCGACAAAAATTCCTCGAAGATTCACTATGGACATTAAAAGGTCATTCACTAAAAACTTTACATCATTACGATGGTGCGAAATACTTTCCATGATCGCCATAGCATCCATACCGCCTAAGGGGTGGTTTGCTGCAAATATAGCACCTCCCGCTGTAGGAATGTTTTCAATACCCTTACTTACAACAGTGACATTGAATCGCTTACAAACTGCAGCACAGAACTCGAAATTATTCAAGTCCTTTAGCTCTACCATGATTTGGTTCAAAACGCGTTCTCTTACGATTCGCTCGCTAACGTAACGGATAAGAAACCCAGGAATGATTTGGTAGAGTGAAGGATT
>CATAQZ010000270.1 GCA_949487015.1 Flavobacteriales bacterium UBA4585 | reverse complement strand
CACTATCGGTATTAAAAGTAATGGTCGATGAAAGACAGCGCTGCTGAATCCGATAGAAATGGTAGGCATAAACAGCATCCTTCTCTTCGTAGGTAGGCAGGCCGTAATTTCGCTTAATATCGTACGGAAGGAGCGAATTAAAGCGTCTACCGGCGGGTAAAATCCCCTCATTTACCCCAGCCAGAATAATGTGTTTGAAATCTAAGGTCCTGCTTTCGAGAATTCCCATGATTTGCAATCCTTCAAGGGGTTCACCCACAAAATCAACCGTACCGCTTCGAAGCTGCTGCTTGATGAGTTTTAAAAGCACGAGCGGCTCTACTTCAATGGTAAGCGTTCGAGTGAGTTGCCCTAATAGGGTGTGTATGTGGTAGGCTGTGTTTTGAACAACAGGATCTTGTGTTTCTGTTCGTCCGACGTGCTTCAGCCAAATTTGCAAAGCGGTAATCCAGCCTTTCGAATCTTGCGCTTCAAAGAGTGCTCCATAGCTCTCAGGACCTTCAGAACACCGGCGAACCCATTCGGATGCACTGGTGAATACCCTGTTGGCTTTAACAATTTCTGTGTTCCAATCCAGCGGACTTTCACCTAATGGTCCGCTCCAATATTTGTTGAAAAGCGGGTCGGTAAACAAAGCGCACAGGGAGCGGTAGTAAAAGGTCCATTTCCCCGCTTTGCGTTGATTTTTTATGGCATATTCTATGACCGAAATCCATAATCTTACGGTTCCAGATAAAGCCGTTTGATCCAGTGGATAGCCCATGGTTATGTTTACTTTATCGTAGGCCTCAGGTAAGAAACTGAGCACAGGATTCAGGAGTGATTCGTCGGCAAGAATAACGGCGATATCCTTGGGTGCAATGCCAGATCTCCTCAGATCTTCGAGCGCCCCAGCGACCGCTTTAGCTTGACCCGTATATTGACTTGCTCCCACGGGATGAATATGCTTTGGTAAGGTTTTCCATTCACTCTGGACTCCCTTTGTGGTGGGCACATCATTTCCAAATGTTTTCTGACGTTGAACGTGGCCTCGAAGAAAATGACCTGCTTCGTGCAGTGCATCGTTAAAGTAATGGGAGTCTAAATCCCAAAGCGTACGTGTCGGGCACACTTCGCGAACAGATTGAATAATGCTCAATTCTGCGGTATTCAGCGCGTTTAGACCTGCAATGAGTACCTGCTTTACACCGTTCTTATTGAGATAATCAGCAACAGCCTCTGGGTGTGTCGCGAGGTGACGCGCTGCCAATCCACTGTAGGCCTCACCATCTTCGAGCAAGGAGGCGGTAAAAGTCTCGTATACTGAGGGAAGTAGCGCGATAAAATCGGAATATCGACGCATTAAAGCGGTCTCTTCACCAGGCTCTAAATCCCACTCTGCCAATTTTTGAACGTTATATAAATCGCCCAATACATGCGCTGGGTTGAGGAGGTAGCGATCGATTTCTCCAAAATCGGACAACAGGGTTTGGCCCCAGTTTAAAAAACTTCCTAGGCCTTCGTTAGTACCCTGCGGTAAAGCTGCTGCCCGCGTACCTTCATAGCAATCAAACAGCCGAACCATTAATGCTAACGGTTCGACGACAACCAGATTTGCAGCCTGTGCAATGAACTGATCAACGGTAGTGAACAAGGGCAAGAGTGCCGTATCTGAGAGGTGTTCCTTTAACGCCTCACGTAAGAAAAGCTCTGCACGCTGGTTGGGTAAAAGCACGATTTTTTCATGCAAAACACCAGGCCCATTGATTAATTCTAGAGCGATACGTGAGATAAATGTGGCCATGAATTATTGGAAGAGATTACTTCCCTCAATGTACTCAAAAACTGCTTTAGGCAATAAGTTGCGAAGTGGTTTTCCCTCTTTACAGCTCTTCCTAATTAACGTGGCACTTATTTCCATGCGGGGCGCTTGAACTAAAGTTACTTTAGGATGCTTTTCAAAATGCGGATTTTCTGTGATCACTTCATTTGCATGACGGGGGTATACGAAGATGTCATGTGCTTCAACGATACTCTCTACATTTTTCCATTTGTGTAAACCACGGAGATTGTCTTCGCCCATGATGAGCGAAAATTGGGCTTCCGGATGTTGCTCGCGCAAATAAGCTAAAGTCTGTGCAGTATAATTTGGCTGGGGCAGTGAAAATTCGATGGCACTTACAGTCATCCCTACTTGATCCTCAATGGCCAAATGCACCAGATGCAACCGCTCACGATCAGGTAATAAATTCGATTTTTTCTTGAAGGGGTTGTGCGGTGTGACGACAAAGCAAATCTGGTCCAATTCCGTATAACGGTAGAAGAACTCCGCTAATGCCAAGTGCCCGATATGTATCGGATTGAACGTACCAAAGAATAAGCCGACTTTACCCTTCATTTTATTTTGCTAAAAAGTCAATCAGTAATTTTTTGGCTTCTGCTTTCGCTCGGTCTAGGTCGTCGTTGATGATGGTGTAGTCAAAGAATGCAGCTTGGTCCATTTCCCAAGAAGCCTTTTCAATGCGTTGTTTGATCTTATCGCTGCT
>CATAQZ010000269.1 GCA_949487015.1 Flavobacteriales bacterium UBA4585 | reverse complement strand
ATACGAGACATAAAGCCAGGAACGTACAGCGTAAAGTTCCAGTTTATTGGATACCAGCCTGTCCTCTTCAATGATATTAAAATAGTCTCTAGGAAACCGACTGTACTCACCGCTAAGCTTCAAGAGCAAAGTGAAATGCTCAATGCAGTAACTGTAGTCGGCCGAAAAAATCAGGTGGACCTTGAAAAAGCGTCTTCTGCCATTACACTCACTGGAAATGAAATTGGAAAGTTGGTTGCAAAAGGCGTTGAAGATGTTTTAGCCCAGCAAGCCGGTGTGCAACGTACTACGGATGGGTTACAAATTCGTGGAGCGCGCGTTTACGAAACAGAATACCTTATTGACGGAATTTCAGCACAAGACCCCCTCGCTGGAACGGGAGGCGGAGTGAGTGTCAGTTCCTCTTCCGTAGGCTCACTTAATCTGATGACCGGTGGTGCAAGCGCCGAATACGGTGGTGGTTCAGCCGGTATTATTAATACTCGTATTAAAGAGGGCGGTGAAAAATTCAGCTGGGGTTTGAATTATCAAACGGATCAAATCGCAGATGCGACGTCTTTCAATACCGATGAATTGGAAGTCACCTTGAGCACACCCGTACCTTTCACAAAGAAAAAACTTCGCCTATTCACTACGGCGCGCGGTCAATGGACGGATCATTATTTTGGGTCCACTGCCACCCAATTAAAATCCAGTTTATTCCCGGATCAACCCGAGTTTTGGGCACCGCGTCAAAGCAATGATTATACCCACACCGTGAAGCTGAGTTATGCGAATAAAACCGTAGGAAAGTTTACGTTAACTAACAGCCACAGCCTCAAGGTGAATCAAAATTCACGAACGTTACAAATCGTTGGATTCGATGCCCTACTTACGCCCGGTTTTCAATACGACAGAAGCAACAATCTAGATAACGCAACGACCTACACCCACCACAGTAACCTCACCGTACTGGGTTGGAACAAACGCATCAACGCAAAAACTGGCCTAACCGTCAGTGCCGGTAGACTCTTCACCAATCTTAGAGCAGATGCCAACGGTCGTCCATTCCGGGCAGAAACGGTCGATCAGATTTATGATGAAGCCTACATCTTCACCGGTGATCTTACTGTCTTTAATCCAAACGATCCCTACGGTAATTATTACCTCATCCCAGGAAACGGATTGGTTAACAACGGCGGAATTACGCCCATATGGCACGACCATTACGCTGCAGAAAATACATTCAAAGGGAAATTGACCTTCCAGCCCAATTCCATTCACACCATTAGTGGTGGACTAGAGCACGCATTGACAGAATACCAGTGGGTCGACGTGTACCGTCCCTGGGTAGGTGCACCCATCGTTTTGAACGACAGTACTACCACCCCGTCAGTATCCATTGGTTCCAGCAACGATATCTGGAAAGTAAGTCCACAAAAAGGAGGACTTTTTGCGCAAGACCGCATAGAATACAAAGGCGTAAAAGCCACTTTAGGGATGCGATTCAACTATTGGGCCCCCGGAAAATTTGCAGATAACGCGGTGGCCGATTCCTCCTCGCCCGTCCTCCCCGCCATTCGCGAAGCATACAACGAAAACTCGTTCAATGCCGGAGGTTTGAGCTGGAAAGTTCGTCTACTTCCACGTTTAAATGTGAGTTTCCCCGTCACTGAGAATAATGTTCTCTACTTTAATTACGGACACAGTATGCGGATGCCACACCCACGTTTCATGTATGCGGGTCTTGATCCGCAATACCAGGACCGTAGCTTCTTGTCTTCCCTAGGTAACCCGAACCTCAACCCTGAGGTAAACATCTCCTATGAAGTCGGGTACAAAACTTTAGTAGGGAGTCGCATTGGTTGGACCATCAACGCGTTCAATAACAACCGCTTCGATTACATCGTTTCGCGTCGCGTTATTACGACGGATGCCACCGGTCGTCCGGTGACTAAAACTATGTATATCAATCAAGACTATGCTAAAATAATTGGTGTAGAAACCCAATTGAATGCGCGGTTAAACAACTCCTTCACCTCATTCTTCAACGGCTCGTACCAGCAAGCTCGAGGCAAGTCAAACAGTGCGCGAGAAAGTGCACTTCAGATCGCTCAAACCGGCGAGGTGCCGCTTACGCAAGAGCAGTTCTTAGCTTGGGATAGGCCGTGGAAATTCAACGCAGGAATCAGCTTTCAAAACGACAGCAGTAAGTTCCGCGCATCGCTCAATGCCCAATACACCTCTGGATACCGTTACACTCCTCAAATTTTAGAAGGATACAACGACCTGGGTCGTCCGCAATACCGCGTCGATAATGCAAATTACCTGCGGGAACGCGGTGCCTACTGGTTCGGAATAAACGGAAAGGCCTCCTACGCGCTCGTTAAATTCGGCACAGGCGGCATTCTACTCAACCTGGAGGTGATGAACATTACTGGACGTAGAAATGCCCAATT
>CATAQZ010000268.1 GCA_949487015.1 Flavobacteriales bacterium UBA4585 | reverse complement strand
GTGGATTGCAAACACAGAAAATGTAGGTTTTGGGCGTGCTAATAATCAAGGTTTTGAGGCCGCAAAGGGAACCTATACACTAATTCTCAATCCCGATACCGTCGTGCAAGAAGATACACTTGAGGTGTGCATCGACTATTTAAAGAGGCACCCAGAGGTGGGTGGATTAGGTATTAAGGGTATTGATGGAACGGGCCAATTCCTACCTGAAAGTAAACGCGGTCTACCTACGCCGATGACGGCATTGTGGAAAATCACAGGACTCTCTAGAATTTTCCCAAAATCGGCGTTTTTTGCACGCTATCACATGGGGCATTTGGATCCCAATGGCAATCATAAAGTCGACATACTAGTGGGATGTTTCATGATGGTTCCTACAGCCTTGTTGCAAGAGGTTGGTGGATTTGATCCTCGGTATTTCATGTACGGCGAAGACATTGACCTGAGCTATGAGTTATTGAAAACAGGCCGTGAAAACCACTACATCAGTGATTCTCAGATCATTCATTATAAAGGTGAAAGCACAAAGCGTGGCAGTCTGAACTACGTGAAAATGTTCTATCAAGCCATGATTATTTTTGCTAGAAAGCAGTTCAGCGGCTCCTCTGCCCTCGCCTACACCTTGCTTATTTATGTGGGTATTTACCTTCGTGCGGGATTGGCATTATTAGCCCGTCTCGCGAAAAGTGCGGCAACACCGATCATTGACATCCTATTTTTGGCCTTCACTCTGGACCAATTAAAAACGTATTGGGAACACAACCATCGCTTTATCAACGGAGGTTCGTATCCAGATACGTATACCTATTACATTCAAGGTTCTTACATTCTTTTTTGGCTGTTTGCCCTCGCCTTGAGTGGAGTGTATACAAAGAATACACGTCCGGCCGTTATCGCACGTTCCATGACTATTGCCACCCTAGTGATCGGCTTCATCTATGGATTGCTTCCAGAAGCGCTTCGATTCTCTCGTGCCCTTCTACTGCTAGGGGGATTGGGAGGCATTACAATGCTGATTCTTTGGCGCTCCATCATTGGATTACTGACTGGAAAACATTTATTTACCCTTCCCGTTCAACGCCCTAAAATGCTCTTTATAGGATCCGATTCAGGCAAGGCCTCCCTTCAAAAATTACTTTCGGATAACGGCATTGTTCCTGCGTTTTTCTTGCATGACCCGGCAGTTGACACTGAAGAAGTGAACTTAGAAAAACTAGAGGCGAAGATTCGACTGTACAACATAAATGAATGTGTGGTAGAATCTAGTGTTTGGCCAGCTTCAGTTCTTATGAGGATTATGAGTGAATTGGGCACCCAGACTAACGTGAAATCCTTAATCAAAGGTGGTCCGTATATCGTGGGTTCGAACAGCAGTTTGAATCAGGGCGAGACTTATGGATTGGGCCGATTCAATGCCGCAAACGCCAACTACAGACGTCAAAAAAGGTTGCTTGATATCACCTTAACAATCCTTCTAATCTTGACTTTTCCACTCTCGGGGACGCTTGCCGCCATCACCGGTCGCTCCCAAGGGTTTACGAATTGGCTGAGTAATTCAGGAAGAATAATCACTGGAAAAAGAACGCTAGTTGGGTATACCACTGAAGCAGCTGCAAAAAATCACTTACCCATTTTGCCTCCGCCGATTTTCGATATTGCGATAGGAATCCCAAAAGTCTTGAACGTATCGCAAAGTGTATCCACTCTTGTTACCAACTATGCAAAAGAAGCCGAATTAAGGTCCGATTTGCGCCAGCTCTGGGAACTAAGCAAATTCTAGCGCAATAGTAATAGTGGGATTTTTTGCCGTAAATTCGAAGACCGAAAAACCCAAATTCAATGGCTCAGTTTGAATTAATCTTGCCCAAAATGGGCGAATCCGTTGCGGAAGCTACCGTAACGAACTGGTTGAAAAACGTTGGTGACGTCATTGACGCTGAAGAAAGCGTAGTTGAAGTTGCCACCGATAAAGTAGACAGTGAAGTACCCTCTCCTGTTAGTGGGACGTTAGTCAAAATTTTAGTTGATGTAAACGGAGTTGCTGAAGTAGGCAGCCCTATCGCAATTATTGAAGTAGAAGGTGAAAACAGTGGCTCAACAACTGCTTCTGCACCTGAGAGTATACCAGAACCAGCAGTAGCTGCGGCTGAAATTGAAGTTCAAGTAGCTGCGGCGGCCGCAACCGTGAGCGCCCCTGAGCCTAGTGGACCTATTTCTAAGAATTCAAACGGTAGATTCTACTCTCCGTTAGTTCGCTCTATGGCGAAAGAAGAAGGAATTGGACAATCAGAATTGGACCAAATTCCTGGCAGCGGAAAAGAAGGACGTGTCACGAAAAAAGACATTATCGCCTATCTAGAGAGCGGTCGTCAGGCAAGAGCAGATAAAGCGCCCGCCACGAATGTAGCACCAACTGCAGCGCCAGTAGTACCTGCTGCAGCCCCTACCCCTAAAACTGCAGCCCCCGCGATCAATGTTGGATCGGGAGATGAAATTATTGAGATGGACCGCATGAGAAAACTCATTGCTGACCATATGGTAAATTCAGTTCAAACCTCACCACACGTAACGAGCTTCGTTGAAGCGGACATGACAAAAATTGTGCTTTGGCGTAACCGAATTAAAGGCGAATTCCAGAAAAAGCATGGAGAAAAAATAACCTTTACTCCAATCATTATGGAGGCCATTGTTAAGGCCATCCAAGATTTCCCTATGATTAATGTGAGTATAGATGGTACAAACATTATTAAACACGGGAATATCAATGTAGGTATGGCAGCCGCTCTACCGTCAGGTAACCTTATTGTTCCTGTCGTTAAAAACGCAGATCAATTAAGCTTGTTGGGCATCACAAAAGCAGTGAATGATTTAGCCAATCGTGCTCGAAACAACCAACTCAAGCCCGATGAAATCAGCGGAGGAACCTATACCTTAACTAATGTAGGCACCTTTGGTAATGTGATGGGCACGCCGATCATTAATCAGCCACAAGTAGCAATTATGGCTGCGGGTGCTATTGTTAAAAAGCCGGCTGTTATTGAAACGCCGGAAGGCGATATGATCGCTGTTCGCCACAAAATGTTCCTCAGCCATAGCTACGACCACCGTGTGGTAGACGGAGCACTGGGAGGCATGTTTGTTAAACGAGTCGCAGAATATTTAGAATCATGGGATTTAGATCGGGAGATTTAACCCCAAAATTTATAACTTTATAAAGCCGCCCTCAGGGGTGGCTTTTTTTTGAATTTAATCGTACTCCAATGAAATTGAATCTTACCCGTCCCATCTGTTTTTTCGACTTAGAAACTACAGGCGTCAATGTTACCAATGACCGCATAGTAGAAATCTGCGTCCATAAAATCCATACCGATGGTACAGAAGAAACGCATACGTGGCGAGTGAATCCGACGGTACCCATTCCTGCTGGCTCGTCCTCCGTTCATGGAATCTACGACCAGGATGTTGCTAACGAGCCTACGTTTAAAGAATTGGCGACAACTGTGCATCAACTCATTAGCGATAGTGATCTCGCCGGCTACAACAGTAATAAATTTGACATCCCATTGCTCGCTGAGGAATTCCTCAGAGCGGACATAGATTTTGAAATGGGTAAGCGTAAGGCTGTGGACGTGCAGAATATCTTCCACCGTATGGAACAGCGGACGTTGAGTGCTGCCTATAAATTTTATTGTGGTCAAAATTTAGACGGAGCGCACACCGCTGAGGCCGATGTACTGGCAACTTATGAAGTCCTAAAAGCACAAATCGAACGTTATGAAGAATTAGATAATGACATAAATTTCTTATCGGAATTCTCTAATCGACAGCGAGTTGCAGATTTCGCAGGCTTTATTGCTTTCAACGAAGAGGATGAAGAAATTTTTACTTTTGGAAAATACCGTGGTATGACGGTAAAATCTGTATTGCAAGAAAATCCAGGGTATTTTAGTTGGATTCAAAACGCCGATTTTCCGCTCTATACTAAAAAGGTTTTGACCGCCATACGACTCAAAAATTTCAATAAATAGTAAAACGTCGGCGATGAAAATTATTTGTATTGGGAGGAATTACGCTAAACATGCTAAGGAACTTAACAATCCTATTCCAGAAGAGCCGGTAGTGTTCCTAAAGCCGGATACGGCAATCCTTCTCAAGAAACATCCATTCTTTATTCCAGAGCACAGTAACGATGTGCATCACGAAATAGAAGTCGTTGTCAAAATCAATAGATTGGGCAAACACATCGAACCTCGTTTTGCTCATAAATACTACAGCGAAATTGCTTTAGGTATTGATTTCACCGCGAGAGATGTACAATCGCATTGTAAAGAAAAAGGACTGCCGTGGGAAAAAGCTAAGGCTTTCGATGGTTCTGCCGCAGTATCAAAATTCTTTCCCCTTGAAACGATCGGTAAAGATATTCAGGACATTAATTTCCGTCTAGACATTAACGGAACGACGGTTCAATCCGGCGCTACAAAAAACATGTTATTCTCTGTAGATGAGATTATTAGCCATGTTTCAAAATACTTTACTTTAAAAACGGGCGATCTTATTTTCACAGGTACTCCAGCAGGTGTCGGACGTGTGGAACGTGAAGATTTATTGGAACTTTTTCTTGAAGATGAACGGATTTTTTACTTCAACGTAAAATAGCGTTAATCATTACATTTTAACATTAGCACATTAAAGTGGCACTTTTGTTGACTTTCAGGTCGGGCGCATTCCCATTTTTATATATTTGTAACTACCCTGAAAATACGTTAACACAAACGCGTTAAAATGAAGAAAAGCTTACTAGCTGTACTCCTTATTGCCCTCGCTTCCCCAGCGGTTTTTGGACAATTTGCACCGCCAATTGACACCGTTTACACGGAAAATTTCGATGGAACCCTAGGCGCCGACTCAGTTGCCGCGAACTACAACACGGATTCCACAAACGCCACGCGCTCTTGGAACGACACATCGTACATCAAGACCACTGGAAATGCATCTTTTCATACACAGATCTATGCGAATGATTCAATCGTTTTCGAAACGGATGCTTTTACCACGGTGACCTACACCAATGTTCGATTAACGTTCGATCAAATTTGTAAAATTCGCTATATTCAAAAAGCGTTTATACAAATGTCACGTGATAATGGTGCGACTTGGGTGAACTTAACGAGCACGCATTACCAAGGTGGCAGTCCGCAGTTTAGTTCTCAGGGTTGGTTTAATGAATTGTCTTATCCTTCTCAGCTTCTTACACCGTATTGGTACGGACCGACTATCGGTAATTCAAATACAGGAACTGGACCTACACCAAATACAGCATCTGACTGGTGGGCACGCGAGACATTTGACTTGAGTAGCTATTTAGGGACTTACGATAACACAAACTCTCAGTACGGTTATGCCAACTGTAAGTTGCGCTTCATAATGTCTAACAAAACAGGTACACCTTCACCGGCAGCACTAGAAGGCTGGTTTGTAGATAACATTATGGTTGAAGGGGCACCTTGTGAATTAGAGCCACCGACTATGGACTGGGTAAATGTTAGTGTTCCTGCTAAGCCTATTGGAGCGCGTTACATGCCGACTCAATCTGTTCGTGTTAAAGGAAAAGATAATGTTGGTGTTGATAGTATGCGTATCTATATGCGCCGCTACGATTACTCAGCGAGCTCATGGAGTACGTGGAGCGATTCTTTAATGACTTCTTCGTTCTCAACAAATTGTCCGGACTCTTCACAGTATACTTACACTTTCGGCAATATCGATATCCACGACACCATCGAATGGTATGTTCGTATTTTCGATTGTGCTTGTCCTAACGTAGTGAGAGACCCATTAGAATCTGCGTCAAATTTCGCCTACAGGTTTTGGAGAGATGCAGGACTACCCCCTATTTGTGGAACGACTACTCAAAGCTCTTTCCCATATTCAACTACGCTTCCAGTAGACCAAGATTTTGAAAATAATGTCTATTGGGTTGCGGGTTCTGGTAATGGTTCGACAGGCGTCAGCCACCGAGGTAACTTCCCTGACCAAAACCCTCCTTACGGTCAAAATTACAAGGTCATACCTAATGAAAATACCATTGGATTTGCATGGTCGATCCGAACCGGTGGTACTGCCACTAATCTAACCGGTCCAGATGGTGATGCTTCATCAAACGGTGGTGGTAAATACATCTACACAGAGGCCGAACAAGGAAGTAAGAATGATAAAGCGCATTTCATTACGCCGTGTTTAGATTTGAGAAGTTACAACTGTGCAATCCTAGAATTTGATTACCACATGTATGGCGCGCACGTTGACTTTTTAGCCATTACTGCAGATACAGGATTCAATACTTCAGCTTATACTGGTTTAGCTCGTATCGACGGGCAACAACAGACAAAATCAACCGATCCTTTTAATACATATTCAGTTGCCCTGAATGATATTACTGGAGATTATGCGCGCATTCGTTTTTCTGTCAATAGAGGGAACTCTCTGAAAGGTGACGTCGCAATAGATAATATTCGCATTTACGAACCGCCAACCTACGAGGTCGCATTACGTGATGTCTTCAATCCAGAAAACGGGTATTGTTCGTATTCGAACAACGAAACCATCGACTTATGGATTCAAAATAATGGATGTACGAGTCTAGACAGTGTTCCTGTTACTTGGGAATTCGACTATACAAATACAGCAGGTACGACAACAACCCAAACAAATACAGAGTACATTACTCACAAGACTCTAGAAACAGGTGATTCAACATTCTACACATTTGCTACAGGACCTAACTTAAGCGGTTACGGTATTTATGATATCTGGGTATATACAGAGCAACCCGGCGATACAGTTGCTACGAATGACACCATAGGGCCGATCAGAATTGTACATGAAGAGCCATACTCGACCTTCCCTTACGTATTAGACTTTGATGGAGCAGGAACAACTGCCGGAAATAATACGGCAGCCAATGCTGGAAGCTTCCCTACAGATGTATTCACACCACTTCCGGCCAGTAATAGCGGTGAATATGCATTTATGGTGGGTAACGAATGGACGCCTACTATCGGTTCCGGTCCAATCACCGATAAAAGCGCACAAGGCAATTATTTAGTGACGGAAGGTAATTATGGTATTTCACCAGCATCGGCAACGCTTGTATCGAAATGTTTGGATTTGAGCAATATGACGAAGCCAGTTCTTCAGTTCCGTCACCACATGTATGGAGCTGATATCGGTGCAATCCGTGTTCAGTGGATTAAGTCAGGAGATAACTTCTGGACGAATCCGATGACACCATATACAACTACCCTTACTGATGAAAAAGACAACTGGTCTTTTTATGAAGTAGATCTCAGCGCACAAGCAGGTAATCTTGTGAAGCTGCGTTTTATAGCGCAGAAATCAGGTTTTGGAGTTGCTTCAGACATTGCCTTCGATGATATTGTTATCGTGGACAAAGCTAATGTTGACGTTGGTGTTGATGCAATAGAAAACCCGGTAGCGCGTATCAATATGGTGGGTGGTCCAGCGACTCAGAAAGCGAAATTTAAAGTCAGAAACTTTGGCAAGAACGCCCAGAGCAATGTGCCGGTAACCTACACTGTCACCCCTACTTGTGGTACAAATGCTGGAGTTAGCACCACATACACTTTTACCCATAGCGGTTCTATCCCTGCCGGAGGTAATGTTCTAGTTACGGATAACACAAATACGGTTGCCTGGCCAAAGGGTACTTTTGAGGTTTACGCTTACACTACAAAATCAAATGACAACAACTCATGGAACGATTCTTCTTATGTGAAGAGTGCAGGATGGCCTGAAGTGTATATTCAGTCTGGATTTGTAGAAGATTTCGAAAACTGTAACGACGGCGATTCTTCAGGATTCTTCGTTTCAGGAGCATTAGACTTATGGAAAGTTGATCAGATTAATGCCCTAGGTAACAATAATGGTATGGCCACACGCCCTAATCAGAATGTACCTGGCGGTCTTGAAGAATTCCTCTACTTCCCGCGTTTCATAGGCTTTGATACTATAGCAGGTGCCGAACTACGACTTGTTCACGATGTGGATTTAGGAGCCGGTGATGTTGCATTGATCGAATTCCAAGGAGGTGGAACATGGAATACACTAGGATTCTGGGATCCACAGAACGTGGTAAGTACGAACTGGTACAACACGGGGACTTCCTCAGTAGGTGATGCATGGGTTGGTGCGCAAGGTCAGATGACTTCGGCATGGCCATTATCAACCTGGAATTTCTCTGCTGCACCGTTAATTCTTCGTGCACGCATGAAATCGGGAACAGGAAATAGTGACGGTTGGAATTTAGACAAGGTGGAAGTTTACATTCCACCACAAAACAGTGCTGCTCCTATCGATGTTACTACAGTAGAATACTTACCTGTACCAGATCAGAATAATCACCTGAAGACCCTAATTAAAAATACAGGTGCGAAAGTCCTAGACAGCTGTTTGGTTGAATTTAGTACGGATGGTGGAACGACATGGTCTAACCCGGAGCAAGTCGTCTTCAACCCACCATTAGTACCAAGAAAAACATCATGGTACGAATTTGATCAAGACTGGGTTAGCCCAGCAAGTGGACTTTACAATGTATGTGTGCGTACTTCACGTCCAGACAGTAAGCCAGATAATGATCCAACTGATGACCAAATCTGTGCAGATATTACTGTCCTTGATAAAATCATTATGTCAGTAGACAGCTCTTACTGTAATAATTTTGATGATCCTGCCATTTCACCATGGTTGACCTTAAATGCCTTCGTAAAGGATGGGCTGACTGCTTGGGAAGTAGGAACGCCGAGTATCGCTCCTTTAGTTTCTGCGAATAGTGGTTCGAATGCGTGGATGACTGATCTAGACTCTAATTACAAGAAACGTGATTCTTCAGCGCTATATACACCTGTATTCCGCTTAGATTCAGGTCAGACGTATACCTACGAATTCATGCATGCTTTCTCTACAGAGATCTATCATGATGGAGGAACCGTAGATGTTACTTTTGATGGTGGTATCTCCTGGCATACTGTAGGTACCAACCTCTTCGGTGCGACTTGGTTCAATACGAGTTTTGTTACTTCATTGGACATCTTTAAACCTGGTTGGACGGGTGTGAGTAACGGATGGGAACAAGCTACCATTAACCTAGCGGTTGATACAGCGCGTAACGCCATCTTTAGATTCCGCTTCGGCTCTGATGAAACCATTAATAAGGCCGGATGGGCGATTGATGATTTCTGTTTCTACAAAACCAGTGACAATGATAAAATTTATGTGATTGGTCAAGAAGAATTGGAACATAACATTGGCGTTGGTAACATCCACCCGAATCCTACATCGGGTATTGCGCAGTTACCGATAAGCTTCCAAAGCGATGCAGATGTTGTAATCACGGTACGGAATACACAGGGACAAATCCTCGAGCAACGAACGGTACATGGAACTTCTGGAATACAAACCTTCACTATAGAGACGTCCGCTTGGGCTGCAGGTATGTATCTGGTTGAGACTGTCACTCCTATTGGGACAGATGTTCAACGTTTGATTGTAGAGTAATACAATAACCAACTCTTTTTTTTCACCCTCGCACTTCTTTCGAGAATGCGGGGGTGTTTTTTTTACCGCACGTTTGTCACGTAAGGCGCTGGTTATGAGACAATGTTTCCGAAAAACAGGAGCTGATGAGACGAATTGTCACATGAAATTGGTAGGAATTAAGGTGGAACACCTTTTGAAAAGAATTTGAGCAAATACCCAAGCCTTATGAATATCGAAAAATTCACAACAAAGAGTCAAAGTGTAATTGCTAAGGCCCAATTTCTGGCCGCAGACAAAAAACATCCTCAAGTCGAAGGACTACACTTAGTATTAGGGCTCATTGAAGAAGACCGTAGTGTCCTCCCCTTTGTTGCCCAGCAAGGTGAAATTGCTTTAGATCGACTAAAAAACGCATTGACGGCTGCTTATGAAAGCTTACCTACCCAAGACTCTACGAGTGAGACGTACATGGGAAGAGCGGCGGCTTTCGTTTTACAGAAAGCAATTCAAATTGCCGATGGCATGAAGGACGAATACGTCGCTAGCGAGCATTTGCTTTTAGGGCTTCTCGAAGACAAGGGCAATGCAGGTAAGATGCTTGAAGATGCAGGCTTTACAAAGAAATTGGTCCAAGCCGCTGTAGAAAGTTTGAGAAAAGGACGTTCAGCGAACAGTTCAGGGGCTGAAAACACCTATAATAGTTTAGAGAAATACGCGAAGAATCTCAATACGATGGCGGAGGAAGGAAAATTAGACCCCGTCATTGGTAGAGGCGACGAAATACGTCGTGTCTTGCAGATACTATCGCGCCGAACTAAAAACAATCCTATTCTCGTAGGTGAACCCGGAGTGGGTAAAACAGCCATCGCAGAAGGATTGGCGCAGCGGATATTAAATGGAGACGCGCCTGAAAATCTAAAAGATAAAACGGTTTACAGCCTTGATATGAGTGCCCTGATTGCCGGTGCTAAATACAAAGGAGAATTTGAGGAACGCTTAAAGGCTGTGGTCAAAGAAGTGACCCAAAGCGATGGCAATATCCTATTGTTCATCGATGAAATTCACACGCTCGTTGGTGCAGGAAAGGGCGAAGGTGCTATGGATGCCGCTAATATTTTGAAGCCTGCATTGGCACGTGGAGCCCTTCGTGCTATTGGCGCCACTACTCTAGATGAATACCAAAAGTATTTCGAAAAGGATAAAGCACTGGAACGTCGTTTTCAAAAGGTACTGGTGGATGAGCCGGATCAAGAGAGCAGCATTAGCATTTTACGCGGGATAAAAGAGAAATACGAAACGCACCATAAGGTTCGCATTAAGGACGAAGCTGTGATTAGTGCCGTAGAACTGAGTACGCGGTATATCAGTGACCGATTCTTACCGGATAAAGCGATCGATCTAATGGATGAAGCTGCGTCGAAGATTCGTATGGAGATCAATTCTAAGCCGGAGGAATTGGATATTCTGGACCGTAAGATTCTTCAACTTGAAATTGAGCAAGAAGGAATTAAACGCGAGGAAGACAAAAAGAAATTGGCCGCCATTAAAGCGGAGTTGAGCGATCTATACGAGCAGCGTGATGCGCTCAACGCCATTTGGGTGGGCGAAAAAAATAGAGCAGAGCGCATACAAGAGATCAAAGAACGTCTTGAGCAACTGCGGTTGGAAGCTGAAAAGGAAGAACGTGCCGGCAACTATGGACGCGTTGCAGAGATTCGATATGGATTAATGCAGGATGCTGAGAAGGAGTTAGAAACGGCGGAGGAAGCCATGGAACGCAGCGAGCGTACCATGATTAAAGAGGAAGTGACTGCCGAAGACATTGCGGAAGTTGTCAGCAAATGGACGGGCATTCCAGTACAAAAAATGCTGGAAAGCGAACGCATGAAATTGCTTAGAATGGAAGAGGCGTTGCATCAGCGTGTGGTGGGTCAAAATGCAGCCATTAAAAGTGTGAGTGATGCCATTCGCCGCTCGCGAGCAGGATTGGGCGATCCCAACAAGCCCATCGGAAGTTTCCTCTTTTTAGGAACTACAGGCGTAGGTAAAACGGAATTGGCAAAGGCGCTGGCGCAGTATTTATTCAATGATGAAAGCGCATTGACACGCATAGATATGAGTGAATACCAAGAAAAGCAAAGTGTTAGCCGACTCGTTGGTGCGCCCCCGGGCTACGTCGGCTATGACGAAGGCGGACAACTTACAGAGGCGGTACGACGCATGCCGTACAGCGTGGTTTTGCTTGATGAGATCGAGAAAGCCCATCCCGATACCTTTAATGTTCTTTTACAAGTGCTCGACGATGGCCGTTTAACGGATAATAAAGGCCGTACAGTGAATTTTAAGAACACATTGGT
>CATAQZ010000267.1 GCA_949487015.1 Flavobacteriales bacterium UBA4585 | reverse complement strand
TCCATGATATTTTTAGCAATTGCCTCACCCTGACCGCGTTCTTCTGCTTCAAGACCTGGGAATGCTCCCGGAGTATCGATTAGGGTGATGATAGGACGACCAAATTTTTCAGCTTGCTTCATAAGACGCAAGGCTTTTCTGTATCCCTCTGGGTTTGCCATACCGAAATTACGGTACTGACGCATTTTTGTATTGACCCCTTTTTGCTGTCCGATGAACATGTAGGATTGATCGCCGATCATGCCCCAGCCTCCAATCATTGCTTTATCATCTTTCACCCCGCGATCACCATGCATTTCGATGAAGTTTCCTTCTGTGATTGCATTGATGTACGCCTGAGTGTAAGGACGTTGTGGATGACGGGACAATTGGACACGTTCCCACGCGCTCAGATTGCCATAAATTTTCTTTTTCGCTTCATCGAGTTTCTGGCGGATATCGTCGATACTTTTCGCCATATCTACACCGGTTTCATCTGCCAGCTCTAGGGCCTTAGACAGTTGAATCTCAAGTTCTTCGATGGGTTTCTCAAATGATAAATAATCCATAATTACGTTCTGAATCGGTCGTGCAAAATACAAAGTCCTTAGGACCCGGACTTCCTTTTTTGTGCTTTTATAATCCCATTGGCGATCACGGTCCCTAAAATAATGAGAACGCCTAAGTAAAATTGGGGATTCATATTCTCTTCGGCACCGAAAAGTAAAGCCGCTAGTAGAATACCATAAACAGGTTCTAGATTAATGGCGAGCATGACACTGAACGGTGATAGTCGCTTGAGCAGCTCAACGCTTTTAATAAAGGGGTAGGCCGTGCATAGAAGGGCTAAAACCGCAAGAAACCACCAGTCGTTAGCGGTAGTTGCCCAGAGTGTCATGGGGTTGTGACTACCCGCAATGAGGTCGTACAGTGCTACACCAATAAAGGCAAAAGAGAGTTCCCAAAAAGTAACCTGAACGGGAAATGGATAGCGAGCTACTAGCTGTTTATTTAAAATGCTGAAGCTTGCGCTTAGAGAGGCACTAAAAAGTGCGATGAGCAGGCCCAATTGGTAATTCGTCAATGTATAACCGGCCCAAGCGTAGGTTTTAATGGATGCCGCATTAGGTTCTTCGTAAAAGACAATCACGATTCCTACAACCACAATGGCGCCTAATGCCAGTTCTACAGGATCCAATTTTCCTTTATTCAAAATAGGATTGAGCAAGGCGGAAAACAATGCACCTGTTGAAACACCTGCTAAAGTGATACTAACGTTGGCAATTTTAATGGCACCAAAAAACGTGATCCAATGCACAGCGATCAATATGCCGCACAAGGCCATAAACCTAAGTTCTTTTGTACTTGCGCTGAACGGACGTTTTTTCCAAAGCATGTATCCTGCTATAGCGACTGAGGTGAGAGCCGTTCTATTAAATACAAGCGAGAGAGCGTCGATAGAAATGTAGCGTCCTAAAATGGCGGTAAAACCCCAGATGAAGACGATGAAGTGGAGACTCAATTGGTCTTTAAAGTGACTGCTCAGTGGTTTCATTAGCGGCGTTATTTAGGAGCAACACTATAGCGCCAAAGTGCGATGGAAGCAAATACAATATTGGGGATCCAGACAGCAAATTCAGCCGGTTGTATCCCAATCCATTCCAACGGCCCTCCCAGTAGTCCTTCTGAACTCAGTAATCCCGTTTTCGCAAACGTTTCGGAAAGCTGCATGAAAAAAATGTAGATAGCGGTTAAAACCAGTCCTATTGCGATGTTCACACCCAGTCCGCCTCTTTTCTTTTGACTCGCGAGCCCTACGGCTAACAAAACAAAGACATAAGAACTGACGGGGTAGGAGGTTCGGCGTTGCATTTCCATTTGGTAGGATGCAATGTTTTCATTCCCAGTGAGCTCCTCCTGGGCAATGAACCGGCTCAATTCCTTACTGTTCATTGTAGCGATGGAATTGAGCTTTGGAGCAATCTGTTCTGAAGTAAAGGCAAGGGCAGTGTCCATTCTGCGACCGAAAGAGATCTGCTCTATCCCCTTTTCATCAATTGTACGGAGTCTGTAGTTGTCCAGACGCCAACGTCCGGTAGCGGTATCTAATCGGACAAAATCCGCGGAGAGTTTGCTTTTAAGTTGGTGGTCTTCAAAAACCTCATAGGTCATTTGGTACCCGCTCTCGCGCACCCCGGAGAAAGTTTCAAAATAAACATAGTGTCCGGGTAACACTTGGCGGTGCATTTTCTGACTGATCGGGCGGTTGACACCGGTCACGTATTTTTCTTCAAATGCAATGCGTTTGATGTTCGTTTGTGGAACGAGTAAATGATTGAGCGTCAGCGATAGTGCGCAGATGATAGAGGCACCGATAAAATAGGGGCGGAGTAGGCGACGGAAGCTGGTTCCTGAGGTTAAGATGGCTACAATTTCAGAATTGGACGCCATTCTAGAGGTGAACCAAATGGTTGAAATGAATAAAATCAGTGCACTGAAAAGGTTGCCGTAAAAAGCGATGAAGTTGAAGTAGTAATCAAAAATAATTTCGTTCATCGACGCGCCGTTTTGGAAATCGTCCAATTTCTCGCTGATGTCGAAAACCACTGCAATGGAAAGAATCAATACCATCGTAAGGAAGAAACTCCCGATGAATTTGAGCAATATGTATCGATCCAATTTATTCATAACTATAACCGCTGCTCTAATTTTGGCAGTATTTGGTTTTTCCATGACGCAAAATCTCCTGCGATAATGTGTTCGCGCGCCTGCTCCACGAGCCACAGGTAGAAACGAATGTTGTGTAAAGAGGCAATTTGTGCCCCCAAACTCTCTTTGCTGTGGATGAGGTGACGTACATAGGCTTTGGTATACTGACTGTCGACGAAGCTTGTGCCGTTCGGATCCAGTGGCTCATGTACGTTCTCCCATTTTTTATTTCGCAGGTTTAGGATGCCCTCACTTGTGAAAATTTGACCGTTACGCCCATTCCTTGTGGGCATGACACAATCAAACATGTCTATTCCTAAACTGATGTTTTCTAATATGTTCGCGGGCGTTCCTACACCCATGAGATAACGCGGTTTATCCTTAGGTAGTATGGCACATGCCCCTGCGGCATGCTTGTACATTTCCTCTGCAGGCTCCCCAACACTGAGCCCGCCTATGGCATTACCGTCGGCATTTTTACTCGCAATGTATTCCGCACTTTCATTGCGTAAATCTTCGTAGGTAGAGCCTTGAATTATGGGAAAGAGGGTTTGTTCGTATCCGTAAAGTGGGTCCGTTTCATTGATCCTATTGAAACAACGGTCCAGCCATCTGTGCGTCATGTGCATCGATTGCTTTGCATATTCATAGGTGCTAGGGTACGGCGGACATTCGTCAAATGCCATGATGATATCTGCGCCGATTTCCCGTTGAATGTCCATCACCCGCTCCGGTGTAAACAAATGTTTCGTGCCATCGATATGGCTTGCAAACGTGGCGCCTTCCTCCGTGATTTTTCGCTGATTCGCGAGGCTGTAAACTTGATAACCGCCACTATCAGTAAGAATGGGACGGTCCCATCCATTGAATTTATGCAACCCGCCTGCCGTTTTTAAAATTTCTGTACCTGGACGTAGAAACAGGTGGTAGGTGTTACCCAAGATGATTTGAGCCTTTGTATCTTCTCGTAAGTCTTTAGTGTGCACTCCTTTAACTGTACCAGCAGTGCCAACGGGCATAAATATGGGCGTCTGTATGGTTCCGTGATCCGTAGTGATGGTTCCGGCACGTGCAGCACTCTTTGGGTCGTTATGTTCTAAAGTAAATTTCATTGTACGCAAAAGTACGGCACCCGCGCTATCTTTGGCCCATGCAAACAGTAGAACTCATCTATTCACATTTTCCGGATTTGACAGAGCGCCAGCGGGACCAATTCGCAGCACTCCAAGACTTATACCTGGAATGGAACGCCAAGATCAACGTAATCTCACGCAAAGACATGGAGTCTTTCTACGAGAAACACGTCTTACACTCTTTAGGGATCGCGAAAGTTTATTCCTTCAAGCCCGGTCAGAAGGTGCTTGATGTCGGAACTGGAGGAGGGTTTCCGGGTATACCGCTCGCCATACTTTTTCCAGAGACGCAATTCCATCTCGTAGATTCCATTGGAAAAAAAATCAAGGTAGTTTTGGCAGTGGCTGAAGCTTTAAGTCTGGAAAACGTTCGTGCAGATCACGGCCGCGCTGAAGAATTTAAAGGGCCGTATGACTTTGTGGTTTCGCGCGCAGTAACCCAAATGCAACGCTTTGTACCCTGGATTAAGGGTAAAATTTC
>CATAQZ010000266.1 GCA_949487015.1 Flavobacteriales bacterium UBA4585 | reverse complement strand
TTGGTGTGGGCGCGTCGCGCAATTCGTACAAAGCGTCGAAAAAGTGCCATGTACAGTAGTACTACACCGCTTGCGCCAATAAGGCCATATTCTTCTGTTATGACGGCAAAAACAAAGTCTGAATTTGATTGGGGTAGGAAGTTTTTCTGTACACTTTTACCCGGCCCTTTGCCGAAGAGTTGTCCCTCAGCAATGGCCATTTTTGCAAGGTCGGTTTGGTAAGAGGCATCGGAATCTGTTGCACCGAAGTTTACGATCCGTGATTTCCAGGTGTCGACCCGGTTTGAAATTCCCGGGAAGGCAAGAACTATTAAGATGAAAAGAGTCAGTACTGCCGCTCCTATACCGACGATTTTGCCTAGATGTCTCCAAGGTACACCGGCGGCAATCATTAGAATGAAGGTCATCCCGAAGATGATGGCGGTTGTAGAGAAATCGGCCGGTAAAATAAATATAAGCGTCAGTGCAATAGCGCCTAGCGGGTAATACAAGCTTTTAAACAAAGCGAAGTCTCGGGGTTTTGCCAACCACCGGGCGAGCCAAACCAGCAGCGCTAACGAAGCAAAAGCTGAGGTTTGAAAGCTCATGTTTATAACCGGAATACGTACCCAACGTGCGGCATTTGCGCCACCCATTGTAGTTCCTTGGAATAAGGTCACCATAAGTAGGACGATGGCTGCGGGCAGTATGATGATTGAAAATTTACCGATGATTCTGAAGTTTAATCGGTGTACACTGTAAAGAAAAAAGCCGCCGAGGACTAAATGAATAAGGTGTTTGGTCAAAAATCTAAATGTGTTTCCACCACCATATTTGTATGCAAGGGAGCTGCTCGCACTATAGATAGGCAAGAAGCTCACGAGCATGAGCAGTAGGATGAGGCCCCAAAGGAATTGGTCCCCTTTTAGATATTTCTGGACTGTATTCACCGTATTCTGTCTTAGAGCATGCGTACTGCGTTTTTGAATTGGCGTCCGCGGTCCTCATAGTTTTCGAAGAGATCGAAAGAAGCGCAACAAGGGCTGAGCAAGACCACGTCCCCTTTATCTGCCATTTTCGAAGCTGCGCGAACCGCATCTTTCATCGTTTCTGCTTCAGCGAAAGCTGGAACTTCTCCAAAAGCTTCTTTGATTTTCTCATTGTCTAAACCCAAGGCGACGATTCCTTTTACTTTCCCTTGAACGAGCTGGAGTAATTCCGCATAGTCATTTCCTTTGTCCACACCGCCAACGATCCAAACTACAGGCTTGCTTTGGCATTCTAAGGCATAATACGTCGCGTTCACATTAGTCGCCTTGCTGTCGTTGATGTATTCGACACCGCTGATGTTCAAAATGCTTTCCAAACGATGCTCTAGCGAATCGAAAGTCGATAGTTGTTTGCGAACAGTTTCTTTTCTAATGTTCATCAAGCGGCTGCTTAATCCAGCGGCCATACTGTTGTACATGTTGTGCTTTCCTTGTAAAGCGAGTTCTTCAATAGTCATTGCTTCGTTATTTAATTGAATGGTTATTGTGTTGTTTTCTTTCGTAGTTCTTCGATGCGGGCCTGCGGGTATGTCTGTTCCATAGGCCAATAGCGTTGGAGGGTTAGGGTGCTGTTGCAGCCAATGCTCTAATGCTTTATTTGTAATGGGGTCGTCATCGCAGTAGATGAATTGCCCTGAGGTATAGGTGGCCAATTGCATTTTACTAGCTGCATATTTATTCAAATCGTAGTCGTACCGGTCCAGGTGGTCGGGGGTGATGTTTGTGAGTATGCCTTGGTCCAATTTCAGTTCCAATACATCGTCTAACTGGAAACTGCTCAACTCTAAAATCGCCACTTCAGGATCCGGCTGTCCCTGCAGTATTCTGTCCGCTAGCGTACCGGCTAAACTTTGACCAATATTCCCCGCTAA
>CATAQZ010000265.1 GCA_949487015.1 Flavobacteriales bacterium UBA4585 | reverse complement strand
CTGCTGTTTTGAACTTGTTCATTGCGCACACGTTGAAACAAAAACTGTACCCGAAAATACATGTCCGAAAATAAATCACTTTTCGTTTGGAACAACCGGAGTTATTCTGCTACTGAGCTCGTTGATTTACAGGAGGTTCCTGAGCATATAGCTACTGTCCAAAGTGCTTTAAGATTTTGTTTAAGTCAGGATTCGGAATGGACGTTACAAACCAGCGGATCAACGGGTGCTCCAAAGACGTTGGCTTTATCCCGTGCTATGATTTACGGGTCTGCCCGTGCTACATTGGATGCTTTTGAGTTGGTTCCCGGTTCTACTGCGGCATTGGTATTGCCAGCAAAATATATTGGCGGCTTTATGATGGTCGTTCGCGCGTTCATAGGCCAGCTTACTTTGCATCTGTTGGAGCCTCGGGCGTTGCCTGAAGTTCCAGAAGGCCTGGACTTTGTCTCCATGACTCCAGCTCAGTTTATTGCGCTTCAAGAAGCTGGAAAGCCACTTAAGGTAAAAACCCTGTTGTTAGGGGGTAGTGCACTGGCTTCTAGGTTCGATAGCGCCAGTTATCAGGGGGTTTATCTAGGATACGGTATGACAGAAACGGCTTCTCATGTTGCTCTTCGCCCATTGGGGAGCCCCATTTATACAGCAGTAGGTTCAACGGGATTTTCTGTAAATACCGATGAATGCCTTTGTATTTCTGCACCGCATCTAGGAATAGCGCAGCTACAAACTCAAGATCGCGTAAGATTACTCGATAAGAAACGATTCCACTATGAAGGTCGATTGGATCATGTGATCAACTCCGGAGGAATCAAACTTCACCCGGAAAAATTCGAGTCCGTTTGTGATGCGCATAGTATTCAGGCAGTCATGAGTGCTAAGGGACACGAACGGTATGGTCAAGTACCGGTTATGGTACTGCGCACAATGGACGATGTTAAAGGCCTCAGAAAGGCATTGCGTCTTTGGGATGGAACGGCGATGCCTAAGGAAGCGTGTATTGTTCCAGAATGGCCGCTGTTGGAGAACGGGAAATTAGACCGATTAAAGCTGCAGACTTTTATTAAATCACATCCGGATTGCCTTTTCCGGCTCTAAGAAGCACTGGTATTGCTCCGCTGAGGTCAATAACCGTTGAGGGAACATTATCACCCCAACCGCCGTCTATCATAAAATCCGCGAGATGCGCATAGGTCGCGGCGATTTCATCTGGATCTGTAGGATATTGAATAATTTCATCGTCGTGGTGCAAGGAGGCGGATGCTAAGGGGCGACCTAAAGTTTCGCACAATGCCATCACAATAGGGTGATCAGGTATTCGAATACCGATGGTCTTACGCTTTTGTCCCAGCTTTCGTGCTAATGAAATATTTGCTTCCAGTACCATTGTATACGGTCCTGGCAAACAACGTTTTAGCAATTTAAAGGTTCCGCCGTCTACGCTTTGCGTATATTCAGAAACCTGGCTTAGATTGGTGAAGAGAAATGAAAATTCTGCAGTCTTAACCGACTCTTTTTTGATTTTCGCCAATTTTTCAAGTGCCAGTGGATGTTGAAAATCTCCCGCTACAGCATAGACACT
>CATAQZ010000264.1 GCA_949487015.1 Flavobacteriales bacterium UBA4585 | reverse complement strand
GCATCTGCGCGCATTTCAGCATCCATAATGGACAAAAGAACATCGCGGATTTCTACGCGACGCGCATTTTCAACGTTGACTAATTGGTCCATTTCAACCGCCGTCAAATATTCCTGAGTGCGACCGGGGTAACCGAACACCATAGTGAATTCTCCGGGTATACGCGGCGCGATGTTCACTTTCAGGTGCTGGTCGGGTGTAAAGGCACTTCCGTTTTCATCGTATACTCGGAACAAACTAAAATCCCCGGTATGACGCGGAAATACCCAGTTGTCCGTATCTGCACCAAACTTACCGATCGAGCTTGGCGGGGCACCTACTAAGCGTACATCATTATACTTAATGGTAGCAAGCAGAAAGAACTGATTATTGTTGAAAAAGGGTACTACTTTATAAATCAAATCCGAATTTTCCAATTCTTTTGCTTTGATCAAGGCCGCCTCAATGTCTTTGAATTTATCTCCGGAATTCACCAAGGAATTGGTCACATCTTCCATGTAGACCAATTGCTCCACGAACAATCCCGGGTTTTTCAACTCCTCGTCCATTGAACGCGCCCAGAAGCCGTCTTTAAGGTAGTTGTGCTCCATCGAGCTCTGCTTTTGGATCTGACCATAGCCACAGTGGTGGTTGGTAAGGACAAGGCCTTTTGAAGAAATGAACTCACCCGTACAGAATCCGCCAAAACTTACGATGGCATCCTTCAACGAACTATGATTCACACTGTAAATGTCTTCAGCGCTTAATTCGCAGCCCATGGCCTGCATTTCTGCGATGTTATTGTTTAAAAGCATGGGAATCCACATGCCTTCTTTAGCAACCAATTGGACACTAAAAACTAAGATTGTGATTAGGGTAACGATTTTCTTCATCTCTTCTATGTAATTTGCGGAGTGTAAACTTAAACAATAGCAATGAAGAAAGTAATGCTTAGTGTTGCAGCTGCGGCAATTTTCGCCTCCTGTGCACCTGAAACTGGCTTTGATCTCACGATAGATGCACAATCTGCTGGAGATAGCCCTGTCAAATTAAGTCTTGAAAATCAAGAGGTACTGTATGAAGGGACCTTAAGTGAAGGAAAATTGACCGTTCATATCGACGATTTCCCCCATCAATACGCAATGGTTGAAATTGCTGAGCTCGGTATGCCAGCAGTATACTACCACGATGGTGCAGATGTTACCATTACTATGGATTCTGTAGCAGGCATAGTGGTCGAAGCAGGTGTCTTCAATGATTCAGCCGAAGCCTTGCGCGACAAAGGCGCCTTCTTTGATGCGACAATGATGACATTAGAGGATAAATTCCGAAATGCAATGCAGCTCAATGATACGCTCACTACAGAACAGATTCGTGAAGAAGCCATGACCCTTATCGATAGCCAAACAAAAATGACCCTCGAATTTGCAAAAAAGAATGATATTCTAGGTGCAGCGATAGTTTTAAGCGGAAATACGAGTAGTTATGATTTAGAAGATTTTTTGGCGGTACGCGACCAAATCAGCCCGGAATACCATAATTCACCAGATTACATAAAGCTATCTGAAAAAATTACTGCCTTAGAAAAATCAGCGGTAGGTTCAACCTTTACAGATTTTAGTCAGGCAACTCCAGAAGGTGAAATGCTGAGCCTAAGAAGCGTTGAGGGCAAACTAGTCTTGGTGGATTTTTGGGCGTCTTGGTGCAAGCCTTGTCGTGCAGCGAATCCAGCATTAGTAGGCTTATATGATGCCTATAAAGAGCGTGGATTCAACATTATTGGAGTGAGTCTAGATCGCGATAAAGAAGCATGGATCAAAGGCATCGCTGAAGACGGGTTGCAATGGCCACAAGTCAGTGATTTACAGTTTTGGCAAAATGAAATTTCAACTTTTTATGGCATCCAATTCATTCCACAGAATTTACTGATAGACGAGAACGGTGTGATCGTAGGAAAGAATATGGAACCTGAGGCACTCGCTGTATTCCTAGAGAACAACCTCTAAGACAGTCCTCTTCGCCTTCTAAGCGACCATTCTGCGAAGGCGAAAATCAAGAATGCTCCCCAATACCACCATGAGTTGTGTTGGGGAGTTTTTTTTGTCCGTATCATAGATTCCCCCTCTAATTCCCAATTATCGAGGGCTTTTTGTAGAGAGCCTTCATCCGTTGCACGGAACAACTCATTTTTCGAATATCTGTCCCACAACGCTCCGTTAAAAGGCCTGTATTGCTCGATAGACGTTGGTAAAACGGATACTGTACTGCGCCAGCTATAAAGGTCATTTGAAGCTTCCGCGTTAATTTCTAATGTATACTTACCAGAATTTAAGAATGAGGTTGAGAATAGGTAACCATTACCTTCTATGGCCACAGCTTGTGGAACATCGAAAACTTCACCATCCCTAGCGATTTTCATTTCAACAGTCGCAGCCTGTGCAAGCGAACGGTTATTCACCACGCTTACAACCCATTCCGCTTCTTGGCTTTGGTAGAGTCTCTTTGGGCCAGAAACTCGCAATTCATCAGGTCTTGAGTCACGCAATAAACCTTTGATTAGTGCACGAAACACATTTCCTGTTTCTGGGTATGCTAAGCCGTTTTGAAACCAATTAATACCTCGTCCGTTCCAATTCTGTCCTATTCGTTCCAGTTTATCATTTTTCTTATCCCCTTTTCTAACCGTGTAGTATTCAGGTCCTCCAATAGATGTTAACGCCTCTGGCGTTTGAATTCTATTCGCGATGCCATGTGGAGAGTCAATACTCGAATCCAGCCACAAAATAGGCTTGTCCAATTGTGCGTCCAACTGCTCAAATACTGCTGCTCCACCACCAATAGCAACGGTTGGGAGTTGTTTTAGTTGCGTCTTGGCCTCTTTCCAAGAAAGTAAATGGTAAGTAAAACCTAACTCTTGAGCCAATCGGGTTACCATCCCAACGTGCGGATGAGGGTAAGGATAAATGACTTGAATTGAATTAAAATAAGGGACCACATCGATGGTACGTTCAATGACGTCTTCTGTACCATTTTTTTCTGCAGCAAGTGTGAGCAGGTAACGTCCAGGGCGGTCCGGCGCGATAAAAGTGGATGCACTCCTATTTTGAGATTTACCATTGAATGTTGCACGGACGGTTTCAGGTTCTGTTGTGAATCTTACCCTGTAATCAAACTTAGCCCCTATTTCTACCCTTTCAGGGACTATGACATTTTTAATCAGCGGTGGGCTTAATAGCGAATTCGCCTCTAGTAAAACTGAAGCAATCGGAGCAGTACCCTTCGGAGCGTCTATATGACCATCTCCAACGTATATCCACGGAAGCTCATCGTTTGGATCTTGTGAAGAATTAAAATCGGAGAGCACCCATTTTACTGGCGCTTTTTTTTCAAAATCAATCAATAGGTCTAAGACCCCATTTAGCGGTGATTTTAAAGATGCCGAGGAATCTATTCGCAAAGCAATGAGCTGCGGTTGCTCAACGACAGTTTGCTTTTCTCGTTCTGGTGCAAGCAATGCAAATAAGAGCAATCCAATCCAACCAAAACGAAAAAAGGCCAACACCCAGTTGGGCGTTGACCTTCTTTTATAAAAATACGTATACCACGCAACAGCAAGGCCCAAAATGAGGGCTAGTATTGCAGCAGTAAGAAGAGTCATTAGGTAAGCATTCCTCCACAAACGTTCATCACTTGACCGGTAATATAACCACTCATGTCAGAAGCTAAGAAAAGACATGCATTGGCCACATCTTCTGCGGATCCACCGCGTTTTAATGGGATGCCATCTCTCCATTGCTGAACGGTTTTTTCGTCCAACACAGCCGTCATTTCAGTCTCAATAAATCCCGGTGCGATCGCATTGCAACGAATGTTGCGAGAGCCCAGCTCTAACGCAACAGACTTTGTAAAGCCAATGATACCTGCTTTTGAGGCTGCGTAGTTCGCTTGACCAGCATTACCCTTCACACCTACGACAGAGCTAATATTTATGATCGAACCTGAACGCTGTTTTAAGAATGTACGTTGTACGGCTTTTGTCATATTGAATACTGAATTTAGATTTACTTCGATTACACGATTAAAATCTTCTTCAGTCATACGCATTAACAGCGTATCCTTAGTAATTCCGGCGTTATTAACTACGATGTGAACACCACCGAAGTCTTCTACAACCTGAGCAACTAAGGCTTCAGCATCATCCATTTTTGATGCATCAGAACGATATCCTTTTACCTGTGTACCGTACTGTTGTAATTCCTGTTCTAACGCTTGTCCTTTTTCGACTGAACTTAAAAACGTGAAGGCAACATTTGCACCTTGCTTTGCAAAGGTCTCTGCGATCCCTTTACCAATTCCCTTTGACGCACCAGTTATAATGGCGGTCTTTCCAGAAAGTAAACCCATAATTATTCTTTAATAGCGGTTTTATTCGGCAGCAAACCTACGGCAATTCCCTCTTTGTATGCAACAATAAAGGCATTTTCAAAGCCAACATGTACCACTTTCTCTAAATAGACTTGCGCTTCGGGAAGGCTCGCAAAACTACCTAGTAGAATGCGTTGAATGCCATTATCTTCTTGTACTCTTAAACCACCAAAACTTGAACTTAAATCGCTGTAATCCAAATTATTATATGCTCCTACCTGAATAGAATATTCAATGTCAAATGAAGGTTGTAATGTAGTATCCTTCAAGGAACCATCTTTCCACATTTCCACTTTTATAGCACTCAGTTCTGTTGCAGATGGCTTACTAAATTTCCAAACCAAAAACAACGCCACAATCAGTAAGGCGATCACAATGAAAGGCCATCGGACGCTTTTTACAGTGTTATTCTGCTGCTCAAGCTGCAAGCGAAAACTTTTGTTTTCTGCTTCTAGCTTTGCGATGCGTTCTTTAGTTTTTGGTGATAGAAACTCCATATTGAGACTAAGGTCGTAAAAATTAAGTTGCGTTACAGCGGTGCGACCAAGATTCCTATGATGGTGCCTATCATAAAAAGAATGGTTTGAATCACGAATCCTATGTTGTTTATAATGACCAAGGCCCAGTGCATTTCACCGAAGCGCTTCCACGTTAGGGGTGGTTTGCTCACGGGTTCCTTCATCCCCTCTTCGTGGATTTTCTGTTTTTCGGTTTTTACCGCATAAGGCGTATTACAATGTGAACAAATATGGCTGTATTTATCGCCACTAAGCTCAACACTGTACCAACCGGAACAAGAAGGACATTTCACCTGTTTCATTCAAACAAAGGTAGCGGTTCGCAGGAATAAAAAAGCCGCTCCCATTGGAAGCGGCCTTATTCCTTATAATATGCATCTATTTACCTAAAAGTTTCGCCATTGCAGTTCCAAGATCTGCCGGTGAGTCGACTACTGTGATACCGCAATCGCGCAGGATCGCTTTCTTCGCTGCAGCAGTATCTTCAGCACCACCAACGATAGCACCTGCATGACCCATGGTACGGCCAGCTGGAGCAGTTTCACCTGCGATAAAGGCAACTACTGGCTTGGTGCCGTGCTCTTTAATCCAAAGACCTGCCTCTGCTTCGAGTTGGCCACCAATCTCACCGATCATAATGATTCCTTC
>CATAQZ010000263.1 GCA_949487015.1 Flavobacteriales bacterium UBA4585 | reverse complement strand
TCAAGGTTTGGGAGAAAATCAAAATTCCCCCGCAAATATTCTAAAAAAGCGCTTTGTTGATCCGTTAAGAAAGAAATACTGATTCCGTCAAGATAGGGCAATTGGACACCTGCGCTGTCGATGCGCCAATACATCTCATTCTTATGAAGCACTAATTTTTCTCCATAATGCCATACATGAAATTTAAAAGGTCCAGTACCCACGGGTGCAGAATTCAAAGCCGTTTCTCCCGAAGGAATTATACTACAAAACGGCATGGCCAGCAATGAAAGAAAGCTCGAATTTGGCTCCTGTAATACAATTTCAACGGTTGACGCATCAATCTCCCTACAGGCAGAAACACCTTCAACGACCCAACTTCCGGGTGATGCAACTCTGGGGTCTTTTAATCGGGTTAGACTGTAAACAACATCTTGCGCTGTTACTGATTTTCCGTTATGAAACTGCGCATCTCTTAAACGAAAGGTGTATACGGTAGCTGTACTGTCTATTTTCCAGTCATCAGAGAGTGCCGGCGAAATATAGTTATTGACATCAAGCGCTACCAAACCTTCGTACAACTGCTGTACCGCCCAAATAGAGCTTTTTTCTTTTGCAAAAGCGGGATCTAACGAAGGGATTCCAGCTGGCTCATTGTAACGGAAGACCATGTGGTTTTCGGCCCTATCCATATTACATGCAGTCAGCACAAAAAAAACAACTACAAAAAAGCCCCCTAAAAAGGAGGCTTTTTTGAATCGATTTAATGAATTAGGCATCAATATTTGCATACTTCGCGTTGCGCTCAATAAAATCTTTACGAGGCGGAACTTCGTCCCCCATGAGCATGGAGAATACGCGATCGGCCTCAGCACTATCGTCTATAGTCACTTGCTTCAATATGCGCTCATCAGGATTCATGGTAGTCTCCCATAATTGCTCGGCATTCATTTCACCAAGACCCTTATAACGCTGAATACCTACTCCCTGACCCGTTTCGCCACCGTATTCAAACTGGAGTTGATCGCGTTGCTTATCATCCCAGGCATATGATGATTTCGATCCTTTCTTCACTAAGTAAAGTGGAGGGGTTGCGATGTAAACGTATCCCTTTTCTACTAACTCACGCATGTAACGGAAGAAGAACGTCAAAATCAAAGTTGAAATATGGCTTCCATCTACATCGGCATCCGTCATGATCACAATCTTATGGTAGCGCAACTTAGCAATATTGAGTGCTCTATGGTCCTCTTCAGTTCCTACACTGACACCCAAAGCAGTATACATGTTTTTAATCTCCTCGTTTTCGAAGACCTTATGCGATATCGCTTTTTCGACATTTAAAATCTTACCACGGAGCGGAAGAATTGCCTGGAAGTTACGATCACGACCCTGCTTCGCAGTACCTCCTGCTGAATCTCCCTCGACAAGGAAAATTTCACATACTTCAGGATCCGTTTCAGAACAATCGCTTAGCTTACCTGGCAAGCCCATTGAGGACATTGTTCCTTTACGCTGTACCATTTCGCGCGCCTTTTTAGCGGCGACGCGAGCTTTCGCGGCGAGTAACACCTTTTGAACGATGATCTTTGCCTCTACCGGATGTTCTTCAAGAAAAGCAGTCAGCATTTCACCAACGAGCTTATCTACGGCACCGCTTACTTCTTTATTACCGAGCTTCGTCTTCGTCTGACCCTCAAACTGAGGCTCCATGACCTTTACAGAAATTACAGCCGTCAAACCCTCTCTGAAGTCATCACCACTTACTTCGACTTTCTCTTTGGCTAGAAGACCGCTTTCATCGGCATATTTCTTCAATGTACGAGTCAATGCACGACGGAAACCGGCAAGATGCGTCCCTCCTTCATGCGTATTGATGTTGTTTACGTACGAGTGAATGTTCTCGTTATAGCTGGTGTTGTAATGCATAGCAACCTCAACAGGTATCCCATCACGTTCGCCTTCCATAGACATCACTTCTGGCATAATGACCTCTCGGTTGGCATCGATGTATTTTACAAACCCCGCCAATCCATCTTCACTATGGAAGCGCTGACCTATATATTCACCTTTTTCGTCCTTCTCACGAAGATCTGTTAGTGTTATAGAAATACCTTTATTCAAGAATGCTAATTCGCGCATGCGTTTCGCTAAAATCTCGTACTGGTACTCTAATTCTTCAAAGATCTCACCATCTGGCTTGAAGGTAACGATGGTACCGCGGTAATCCGTGGTGCCGATTTCACGTGTAGGGTATTTAGCAGCACCGCGTGAAAACTCAACCTCATATTTTTTACCATCCTTGTGCACTTCAGCGTGCAACATGATAGAAAGTGCATTGACACAACTCACCCCTACCCCGTGCAATCCACCGGATACTTTGTACGAGTCTTTATCAAACTTACCACCGGCGTGTAGAACGGTCATTACGACCTCTAGAGTGGAACGTCCATCTTTTGGGTGTGGATCAATAGGAATTCCTCGACCGTCATCCTTTACGGTGATGCTATCATCCTCATTAATGGTAACATATATATCAGATGCATGACCTGCTAAGGCCTCATCAATAGAGTTATCTACTACTTCGTAAACAAGGTGGTGGAGTCCCTTAACGCCGATGTCTCCAATGTACATCGCTGGACGCTTGCGAACGGCTTCTAGCCCTTCAAGGATCTGAATGGATCCACCGTCATAATTCTTTTGCTCTTCGCTCATAAACTTAAGATGAAGTTATGTTTAATGCTATCCTAACAAAGATACCTTTTAGGTACCCAAAAAGCGAGAAAAGGGACATAAAGCCCCTCTTCTTTTACCAACATTTTTATTAACATTCACGCGGTTTACGCGTGATTTGATCCGCTTAGAACTGGTAGTTCAACACGAACAACCCTCTGACACCTCGAACGCGATACCCTAAATAGGTTTGATAGTCCTGATTAAGTAGGTTGAAGGCACGTAAACTGATACTCAGATTATCATTGATCTCATAACCCAACTGCAGATTGACATCCGTGTAGGACTCTAAACTAAGTTGCGTAGAAGCCATAGAATACCTACCACTTACGTGCTTTGCTGCGGTCGTAACTCGAAGATCGTTGATTTCATAGGAGAGTAGACCACCTATAACCTGACCTTCACGTCCAAAGTAGGAATCGCCAGAATACGCGTTAAACTGGGCATAAGTGCTTACAGTGAGCTGTTTCAACGGTAAGTTTAACTCACCTCTCAAGGATGTTTTTAGAACCTGCTCCGCATAACTCACAGAAAGTGCTGGAAGAAGTGTACCATTTATATCTACAGGGGAAAGCACTGTATCTCTTGTGAATTGTATAGCATCATTCATAAACGTCATGGCACCTTCTAATCTATACTGTAGTTTACCTATAAGGGCACCTTGCATTCCTACATAACCGCGATTTTGACCAGATAATCTAAATTCTTGATCTAACGATATTTGCGGTACTTCCTGAAGCATACTTTGTATTGTTTGTTGCTTTGAGGAACCGTCCCATCCCCCATATATAGCAAGGGTTCGGCGTAAAATTTCCGCCTGCAGATTTACTTTAGGGAATACATAAAACTCGAATCGATCCTGCGCTAAGCCTGACGTTTGTGTCCCACTAAAGTCTAAACCGAATTCGTAGGAGAGTATACCGTTTTTGCCTTGTGTAACCGGGGCAATTGTGAAATTATGGTATTGTCCACCTGCGACAAACCAACCATTGTATTGTGAAAATTGGTAACCCAAGTCTAGATTAATTTCCTGATCACCTGCCTCTAGCTCAATAGTATGCAATGTTTTGGCCAGGTGCTCACTCGTGGCAAAACCAGCATGTGTAAATAGATAAGATATTCCACCACTACGGTACGTCGCTAACACCTTACTGGTAGGATTAGAGGTCCTCAACCATTGTTGGTTTACACCATAAGTCTGCTGCCAAGCTCCACGCACCGTATCTAATACGCCAGTCTCGGCCGCACCATAGAAACTGTGGTAATTCGCTTGGAGGAGCGCTTGAGTTTTAAAATTCCAATTCTTAGTCGCACGCTGAAAATCGGCCAAAAGCGTATTCTCGTAAGTAGGTTGAGTATAGAACGGGCTATTTACACCGCCTAGCGTACCATCGTGCAGCGCTTTTATGCCCCAAACGTTCTTCTTACTCCTTGGCGAAGAAAGAACGAAGCTGGCATACGTCCCAGTATAATTACCCGCACCTAGGCTCACTTTTTGCGTAGGCAGCTTAGGTAGTTTCACTCTACCTAGTCGAATACTCGGTATCGGATCCGGATCAAAATCTATGACCATTCCTTTAGGCTGAATACGAACATTTACGGCTAATTTTTCCGAGGTTGTATCCGCAAAAGATGGTTGCTCAGAAATTTTATGTGCAGCACGCACCTGTGCTTTGTAATCTTCAACTACTCTGATTTCGACGCTTTTTACTTCATCGCCTGATTCCTCTTGACTCCAAGCCAATACTGGCAACAACATGAGTCCTAATAGTACTGTCCTTTTCATATGTCGTTACTCTTCAATTTCTTCTAACTCTTCTAATTCCGATCCTTCTACCTTTAAGCTATCTACGCCAAAGGTCATCTGAGACTCTCGTTCACGACTTAGCGCTAGATCGGCCTTGAATTGTTGTGCCTCCTGCGCCAATGTTCCGAAATCAGCATTTTCAATAATGAAATCGAGCGTATAATTCGCTTGGAAATCATCTTGAAGGCCGGCATAATTTTTTGCCATGAGCAATAACGATTTCCATCGCCATTGTGGATAGGTAGGTAAATTATCAATCATCCAGAAGATGCGCTCATTCGAAGCTTCATATTTTGCCTGTACAAATTCGAATTCGGCTAAATAATAGTTCGATTCAGCTTGTGCCTCTCCTTTAATCTCCTCTGCTACCTGGGTATAATAGCGTTTTGCATTAGCACTGTCGCTCATTTGCAAGGCACTGCGTGACGCATTCATTAATGCCTCTGATCGCCATTCCGCAGGAAGCCCTTCGTCTTGTAATAAACTTTCAGCATATTGCATTACGACAGGAACGTCCTCTAATGCCTTTGCGCAGCGCATTAACCCTAAACGCGCTCGACGACCCTCATCTGCATTCCCAACTAAACTTACCACTTGCTGGAAATATGTAAATGCAGCTTCAAAATCTTCATCCGCATAATACAAGCTCGCCAAGCGCTCCACGGTTCTTTTACGGAAACTCAATTCGCCTGAGCGCTCCACGGCCTCATAACCTGCAGTCGCCATTTCATCATCGCCCTCAGCGAAAGCACATTCAGCCATGTAATAATTCGCAGGGACTTGGAAAATGCCATCAGGGAATTTCGCGAGGTACTCCAGCATGCCTTTTTTAGCACCAGGGCAATCTCCCAAGCTGTAACGATCAAATGCACCATTGTAAAGTGTAGAATCCAGCGCACTCTGACCAATATCTGTCCCCGTAAGTGTTTGTATCCAATCCACATAGTCACCTAATTGGTCCAATTCTGAATATTGAATTTTGGCCAGTCCTAATGCTTCTTTACTTTCAGAGGTATTCGGATACGTTTCAACAACCCTTTTAAAAGCCGCCAAAGCCGCTTCACTGTTCCCCTGCGTTCGGTAGATTAAACCCAACGCAACATGGGCATTTTTAACAAAACGACTCTTGGGATAATCTCCAATAAATGCATTGAAGATTTCTTCGGCACGCTTGTTTTTACCCAATTTCATGTAGGTTTCGCCCAATTCAAAATAGGCATCAGTTGCATATACAGAATTTGGGAATCGCTTTACTAATGCCTCTAAAGCATCCCCTTTTTTCTGAGGTTCATCAACTAAGCCATAACAAAGCGAACGTTGGAATGCCGCATAGTCGGCATCAGGAACTTGTCTTCCGAGATAGGTAGTGTAATACGTTATAGCATTCGCATATTGGGCCGTCATAAAATAGGAATCCGCCAACCGGAGTTCCGCGTCATTTGCCAATTTTTTTCCAAGTTTAGCGCTATTCAGGAACAACCGGAAAGTAGTTGCTGCATTGCGGTAATCTTCTTTCGAGAAATAGGCGTACCCCTTGTTGTATAGGCTACGTCTGTACTCACTGAGTGTTGCAGAACCTGGCGTGGCCTCGAACATACTAATTTCAACTAGTGCCGCATCAAAATCGTCTTCTCTGTATGCAATCTCCGCTAGCCAATAATGGGCTAAGGCCGCATAAACATTATTTAACGGATAGTCTAACGACTTATTGAATAAACGTCTTGCAGCGGTATACTGTATTGCATTAAAATGCTGCACCCCCCTGAAATAAGCTACTTTTTGGTATGCGCCTTGCATGGTCGGTTGATCTAAACCTGCAGCTGAAATTGCTTTCATCGCACTTTCGTAATCTTTAGAATTCAGGTACAAATTCGCGAGGTATTCATTCGCTTCTTGACGGTGACGACTGTTGGGATAAGTGCTTAAAAAGGCTTTAAAAATATCTAAAGGCTGTTCAAATGGCGTACTAGAATCATAGGCCAATTTCGCGTAATTAAAATAGGCATCTTCACGAAGAGACTGATCTTTTCCACTCTCACTTGCACGGAAAAAAGCGGATTGAGCCTCCGTTTTTTTACCTGTTTTCAAATAACAGTCTGCCAGATGGTAATACGCACTCTGCCCTAAATCATCTCCCCGATTGTGAATCTTATTGAATGCACTAATGGCCTCTTCGTAACGGCTGGTTTTGTAGAGCACAAAACCTAATTTATAATGGTCTTGTTGATCGAGCTTACCTCCCAACAATTGGTGTTTCTCTAAATATAGTGCTGCTGATTTCCAATCTTTCTTTTGATAATACCCTTCCCCAATAAGTTTTGCAACCTCAGCCGCTCGTGACGCCACAGCTTGCTCTAGTAATGCCTCTCCAACACGCAGCAACTCATCTATTTCGCCCGTTTTGTAATAGATCTGACTCAGGTAATAAGGCACTACGCCGCCGAATCTATCATCACCCACTAACAGCTTAAACTGCTCAACAGCCGTACTATACTGCTCTGCTTCATAAGCAATGTGTCCATAATAGTACCTGTGATGACTGCGATACTCTCCTTTGTAATCCTTCCCCTGAAAAAACAGATTACGAGCCTTATCTACATCCTTAGCCATTAGATAACTGTAAGCCAATTTAAAATAGTATTCACTTCTATAGCTTGAAGAAACATCCTGCTGGTCTATAGCCCCGAGCCATTGTACGACTTTCTTATATCTACGATTATTGAAATAGTAATTTGCCGCTGTGATATGTGCTTCTTGCCAACGCGGACTCAATGGATACGTTTGGGCGAAATACGTCAAAAAGTATTCACTGTTTTCGTTCATCAGATAAAGTGCACAAAGCGCACGATAAAAGCTGCTCTCCTCTTTTAAAAAGCTCTGCGTCGGCAAATTAGACTCCAGCAGTTCGTCAAAACCAACTCTTGCCGCTGCATAGAGTCCGTCTTCAAACAAATCAACACTTTCACTGTAGGTAGCTTCAAGTCCTGCTTCTAAAGGTGTTTCTTGAGCTATACTCACATGAGCAAAGGCCAACAACAGCGCACTGTAGAGAAATCTTCTCATCATTTTCAGGTTTATCCTTAAAAATAAACGTAGCCCTTCGCACGTAGGAGGGTAAAACAGGTTTATTAAGGGGAGTTATTCACATGAAAAAACGCAGAACCTCGCTACTTTGGTATGTTATCTAGTGAGGATTTAATAGCTTGTAGCCCTATAACTGATCATATACTCAATGGCTTTAGTCGCTTTAAAAAACGCATCCATTTTCCAAGGCAAACACCTCGTTCTAAGCGGGGTAGACTTCGAAATCAGTGCAGGTGAATTCGTATATCTCATTGGGCAAACGGGGTCTGGCAAAAGCTCAGTTCTAAAAACACTTTACGGTGACCTGCCCTTAACGCAAGGAGAAGGCCACGTTTCGGACCATGAACTTAATGGACTAAAGGACTCAAAAATCCCCGCCTTACGCCGTGATTTAGGCATCGTCTTTCAAGATTTTCAGTTACTCAGTGACCGAAGCGTTGAAGGCAATCTAGATTTTGTCCTGCGTGCAACAGGATGGAAAGACAAAGAAGCACGTGCGAAGAGAATTGTGGAAGTCTTATCCTTAGTAGGCATGCAGAATAAAAAACATAAGAGCACCTTCGAAATCTCAGGTGGAGAGCAGCAAAGAGTAGCTATAGCGCGTGCACTGTTAAACGACCCTAAAATCATTCTTGCGGATGAACCTACAGGAAATTTAGACCCACGTACCTCTGAAGAAATCATGAGTTTATTACTAAGCCTCACTGAACAAGGCAAGGCTGTTTTGATGGCAACGCATGATTTCCAATTGATCCATAAATACGCTAACCGCACCTTAAAAGTAGAAAACGGCGGAGTGAGCAGTACTCAAGTACAAGCCTTTTAAATCTTTTGAAGGCACCGGATCAAAATACACTGAGCATTTGTATTGCTAGTTACGGTGATAATCTAGGTGCGCTTTTACACGCCTTAGACCTAGGGAGAAATGCTTTATCCAAAAATTGGAACGTAGAAATTATCGCAGGCGACCAGTACCCAGAACCAGCCGCTGAAGCAAAGCAATGGAAAACCCAATACGGCTTACGTTACCTCCACCACCCTAATGGTCTCGGGCGCAGCAATAACAGAAACACCATTGCTAAAGCATCGACTGGAAATTATTTATTGTTCTTAGATGCCGATGCACTACCGGTTCAACCCCAACAATTTTTGAAGTCGTATTGCGAAGCGCTCGATGATGCCGAAGTCGTCGTCGGGGGAACAGCCTACCAGCGCGGCCGTACGAGTCTTCGTTATGCAATCGGCCAGCATAAAGAAGCCATTCCTGCAGTCAGACGCGAAGGAAGCCCTCATGCGAATTTTAGCGCTTTTAATTTCGCCATTGCACGCACTACTTTCTTTAAACATCCTTTTGATGAAAGTCTTAAAAAATATGGTCACGAGGACACTCTTTTCGGACAAGAATTGCGCTATGCGTGCATAACCATAAGACACATCGAAAACCCCGCCTACCATTTAGATGGCGATAGCGATACAGAATTTCTTGATAAAACTGACCTTGCTGTGGATAACCTCGGAGCGCTTATTCGAGAAGGTAAAATTGACGAAGAGGTCCGATTATTTGCCGTCTACCGTAAACTTCAAAGAACTGGAGTTTTATACTTGATCCGCCTTTTACGAATTCTATTTGCAGGCAGCATACGCGCATTGCTCATCGGTGGCGTTCGAAGTGTATTGCTTTTCGATTTTTACAAGCTGCTCCGTTTGTCAGGACACACTATAAAAATTGGGCGTAGAAATTTCTAAGCGGAATCCGCTCTTTTTCCCAACTCAAAGCTTCTTGGGCATGCTTTAATCCAGGTTCATAGGCTTCTCGATGCTCTGCAACAGCAGCTATTGATCTTTGTAAAGCCAAAATATTGTCTACATGTACTGTTAGTCCAACATTGTAATCTTCAACAATGCGCTTTACCTCAACCACGCGAGAAGTCACCACTGGCGTGTTGCAGTGGATGTAGTCAAATAGTTTATTCGGGAGCGAAAAGCGGTAATTAATATTTGAATCTTTATCTAAACTTAAACCCACGTCAGCTGCAGCTGTGTAGTGTAATAATTGGTCATAAGGCATGCGGTCAATAAACTTCACTTTCCCCTGCCAACCTTCTTGAGCTACTTTTTCTTTTAAACTTGGAATAGCGTCTCCACTGCCCACTAAAAGCAAAAGCCATCCTTCCATACCTGAAACCGCTGCTACCGCCTCTTCAAGTCCCCTATCAACATTCATACCTGAACCTTGATTTATTGCGATACGTAAGTGCTCTGGCAGTCCCAATTCTCTTTTAGATTTAGGCTCGAACGCGTGCGGTTTAGGACTTATGTTTCGAAACACCTGAGGTCGAATACCGTAATCCTTTTCATAAAGGTCTGCAATACTTTCATTTACCGTCCACACGTGTGTAAGCTTAGGGAAAATGCTACGCTCGAGAGCAAGCCAAACTTTTTTAACCCACCTTCCTTGAATCTCAGGTACCCCGCAGAAATATTCATGAGTGTCGTAAACAAGCGGAGTATTATAAAGGCGAGATATGAGATAAGAAGGAAGCAGTGTATCGAGATCATTCGACAGCACTA
>CATAQZ010000262.1 GCA_949487015.1 Flavobacteriales bacterium UBA4585 | reverse complement strand
ATGTTCACGGGCCAATTTTGCTGGCTCATCTACGGACTGAGCATAGGTGACTTTCCATTGATCTTTGCAAACGTAATTGGGTGCAGTCTAACCGGCACCATTTTAGGCTTCAAACTCTTCATCAAGGAGTAGTACGGAGATGATCTGTCTAATTCATCGAAAAAATCCTCCTGCCTAAAGAAGTAGTGGCATAAACTTTGCCTCTTTGCCGAACAAAAACGCATGAGATTCCTTATTAGGATAACTAAATTAATTACCATGAAAAAATGTTTTGCTCTGTTGAGCATACTGTTTTTCTCTACCGCCTACGCCCAAAATGTCACTCTTAGCGGATACATTAAAGATGCAGCCAACGGTGAAGAACTGATCAATGCATCCATCGTCAATGAGAAATTCCAAGGGACGGTTACCAATATTTACGGCTTTTACTCCTTGACACTTCCAGAAGGCAAATACACCTTCACAGTGAGCTACATCGGTTATGAGAGCATTGTTAAAACACTTACCTTAAAAGAAAGTCAGACCTTAGATTTTGAACTCAAAGAAGCTACCAATGAGCTTGCTGAGGTTGAGGTAACCGCAAAACGACTCGACGAAAACCTCAACCGCGCAGAGATGTCCACTACACAGCTCACTGCAAAGCAAATAAAGGCCATCCCACAGTTCTTAGGTGAGTTTGATGTCATTCGCTCTATCACGCTACTACCGGGTGTGACCACTGTTGGTGAAGGCGCAAGCGGATTTAACGTACGAGGTGGTAAAACCGATCAGAATTTAATTCTATTGGATCAAGCTCCAGTGTATAATAGCTCTCATATTTTCGGATTCTTCTCCGTTTTTAACGGCGATGCAGTTCGTGATCTCAAGCTGTACAAAGGAGGTATTCCTGCGCCCTATGGGGGTCGTTTATCTTCGGTTCTTGATGTGCATCAGAAGGAAGGAAATACGAAAGAATTCGCCGGAACCATGGGGCTTGGACTGCTCTCTTCTCGCCTAATGCTTGAAGGACCCTTAGTGAAGGATAAGGCAAGTTTTATGATTGCAGGACGTCGTTCGTATCAAGATGTTTTACTTAAAGCTAGCCCTAACGATGATTTGAATTCCATCATCGCGAATTTCTATGATCTCAATGCAAAGGTCAACTACAAATTCAATGATAAAAGCCGTTTATTCCTGAGCGCTTACTACGGTAAAGATGCCTTCGGCGTTCCTGGCTTGGTGAAGTTCGATTGGGGAAATTTAGGGTTAACCGGACGCTGGAATTACCTCATTACGGATAAATTATTCCTGAATGTAAGTACGATCTATTCTGATTACGACTACGCCATTGGGTTTGACTTCCCTCAGGCGAAAATCGACAATATCGCTTTCATTAAAAACCAAAGCAATAAGGTTGCATTCAGTTGGTTCCCGAACGCGAAGCACCAGGTTAATTACGGTGCAGAAGCTACGGTTTACGACTTCGAGCCGTTTTCAACCACGCTGGATTACATCGACAGCAATCTCGTTGATATCAGCATTGAATTGCAAAATGAATATGCGGTTGAGCCGTCGTTGTACATTGAAGACAATTGGAAAATAAACAACAGACTGACCATTCGTGGTGGACTTCGTTACAGTACCTTCTACAACTTTGGCGCTCGTGATGTGGTGAATTACAACCCAACCGCCAACGGAACGGTTCGCAATGACCTCATTACAGACACGACCAGCTATGGATCTTTAGAAATCATTGAAGCCTTTGACGGCCTTCAGGGATTGGAGCCGCGTTTAGGCATCAACTTCAAGTCTACTGAGAACACCGCCATAAAAGCGAGTTACAACAGAATGCGTCAGTACATTCATTTGATCTCTAACACCACATCCTCACTACCTATTGATACTTGGCGTCCTGCCGGTAGGTATATTGACCCGGGAACCGCCGATCAGATTGCATTGGGCTGGAACCGAAATTTCAAAGGCGGTGAATGGCAGTTGAGTGTCGAAACGTATTACAAGAGCATGCGCGATCTCGTCGATTTTAAAAACGGTGCCCAGCCGACGGGTGTCGATAATATCGAAGTTGCGTTAATGACGGGCCGCGGAAGAAGCTACGGGGTTGAAATGCAATTGGACAAAAAAATTGGCCAATTAACGGGCTGGGTAGCCTACACCTACAGCCGTTCGCAACTCCAAGTGGATTTAGGTGCAACCCCTGAGGAGTGGATCAATTTGGGACAATGGTATTCTGCTGCGCAAGACAAACCACACGATATTGCCGTCGTAGCCGCCTATGCGTGGAAACCGAATATTAGCTTTTCTGGTTCATTCATTTACCAAACCGGTAAGCCCTATACCTACCCTGAAGCTAAAAGTGAATTCGAAGGAATCATCTACCCGTTTGCTTTGAGTAGAAACAATAGCCGGACGCCAGCCTACCATCGCCTCGACTTAAGCATGGATATAGCCGTTCCTAATAAAAAGGATAACGACCTAAAAGGCAGCTGGAACATTGGTGTATACAACGCGTATGCCCGTAAGAATGCCTTTAGCATTTTCTTTGAGGAAGAACTGGACGACAACGGTGATCCAACGGGTCAAACCAAAGCCACTCAGCTGTCTATTTTTGCAACGGCTATTCCTACCATAACCTATACCCTAGATTTCTAAATCATGAAGAAATTAGCCTTATTTAGCCTGATAACCGTCTTTTTTGCTTCTTGTGAAATAGATGTTACCGATAAAGTAAAGACCGACGCATACGACGGCGCGGCATTAATCTCTGTCAGCGGATCCGTAACCGATCTACCCGGGACAGGAACCTACATGGATCTTGCCATCAGCTCACCTTATCTCGAAACCGCAGATGCGGCTTCAATCACGGGAGCATTGGTGGAGGTTTATGAAAATGATAGTTTGGTAAGTACCTTAACTGAAGTAACTCCTGGTCGCTACGAAGATTCAACATTGCTCGCCACCATAGGGCATGGCTATCGTATGATCATCACCGTGCCTGAGGGCTATGGCGATGCTACTGGTATCTGGGAAAGCACTTCGGATGTTGTGAATACGCCCTTTACTTTCCTAGCACCACTCTTTCCTATCATGGAAGACGACAGCAGTTGGGTGGATTTCAGAACCGGAGACTCTGTGTATTACGCCGATGCCGACTCTTGTTACTACAGCCCTTATGCATTGTGGAATGATCCGGCAGGACGTGGTAACGCGTACTGGATTAAAAACTATTGGACGACGAAAATCTATGCCCCTAACGGATTAATGGGGCCGTTCACACCAGAAGAGACTGAAAAAAGTCTAAACTCCAGCATCAACATTTTCAATGATGACCAATTCATTGAAGGTACCCAAATCAGTCGCTTCAACTTCATCGGACCTCCCTACACGGTTTTCCGGGATACCCTAATTAACCTAGTGTTCGAGACTCGGACGATAAGTGACGGCATGTACGACTACCTCAATATCATGGCCAATAATATTGGAGGAGGTGGATTGTTTAGTGTGCCTTACAGCCCACAAATTGGAAATATTAGACGTCAAGATGATACAACAGTGTATGGTTTAGGGTATTTTTATGCGACATCAGTTAGATTTGATAGCATAACCCTGTT
>CATAQZ010000261.1 GCA_949487015.1 Flavobacteriales bacterium UBA4585 | reverse complement strand
TCTAGATTATCAATACGAGTTCTATGAAACCTTCATTAGCGAAAGGCACCAGAGATTTTTCAGCGGCGGAAGTGCAGAAGCGCCAATTCATCATGAATATTTTGCGTGAGCAGTTCGAATTGCGCGGCTACGATCCTATAGAAACGCCTTCGTTTGAAAATATAGAAACGCTTACCGGTAAGTACGGTGAGGAGGGGGACCGATTGATTTTTAAAATTCTCCGCTCCGGTGATTTCACCTCTAAGATTGATGAAAGATTGTGGGCTGAGAAAAATCCAAAAGCGCTGACGTCAAAAGTTGCTGATAAGGCATTGCGCTATGATTTAACCGTTCCATTTGCTCGGTATGTAGTTCAACACCAAAATGAATTGGCCTTTCCATTCAAGCGCTATCAAATGCAGCCGGTTTGGCGTGCTGACCGCCCACAAAAGGGCCGTTTTCGTGAATTTTACCAGTGCGATGCAGACGTTGTAGGTTCGGACAGTTTATGGCAAGAGGTAGAATTGATCCAATTGTACGACGCATCGTTTACCAACCTAGGTCTTTCCACGACCATCAAAGTGAACAACCGCAAGATTCTGGCGGGAATGGCTGAGGTATTGGGAATTAGCGATGCATTTGTTGCGTTTACCGTAGCGATTGATAAGTTAGATAAGGTAGGAGTAGAGGGCGTTTTGAAAGAAATGCGTGCTCAAGAATTACCGGAGAGTGCGGTTATCACCTTTGGGCAGTGGCTTGAAGAAGGATTGACGCTAGAGCGTTTGACCCAATTACTAGCAGAAAGTTCAGAAGGTAACTTAGGATTAGATGAGATGAATTTCGTCTTAAATCAAGCTAAAATGGGATTGAAAAGTTCAGAATTGGTTTTTGACTTTACCCTCGCCCGTGGACTCAACTACTATACCGGCACTATTTTCGAAGTCGCCGCTAATGGCGTTTCGATGGGGAGTATCGGTGGCGGTGGGCGCTATGCAGATCTTACCAGTATTTTCGGAATGAAGAATACATCGGGGGTAGGAATTAGCTTTGGTTTAGATCGGATTTATCTGTGTTTAGAAGAATTGAATCTATTCCCTGCAACGACGGCCAATGCCGCTGCGGTACTGTTTGCGAATTTCGGCGCGGTAGAGAGTGTAGTTGCCTATCAATGGGTGGCGAAACTTGTTGCTTCGGGTATTCGCGCTGAACTCTATCCTGACGCTTCGAAGCTTAAAAAGCAGTTCGATTTCGCGGATAAAAAAGGCATAGGTTACCTAGCGTTAGTAGGTACAAATGAACTGACAGCATCGGAAATTCCCGTAAAGAATCTCGCTACTGGAGAACAAACCACACTAGATTTCGAAGGTATTTGCTCTTTAGTGAAAGGCGCTTAGGTACGGGCAATCCGTTCCCAAAGCCGGGCATCATTATGCTCCGGTTTCATCAGTACACTGCGCACTACAGTAAGACTCGGTATATCCCATTCAATCCCCCAAGGACAATTTTGTTTGGGCAGGCTAAATAGCGCGAGGTGAATGTTATCTTCTGCTTTATTCTCAAAAAACGCTCGGTTTTTAGCACTGATTTCGGATGCTTTCAGTCCAGATAAACTGAATACACAGATATCGAGTTCGGGTTCCAAAACCCACCAACCCTTAGTAAGTAAGGTGTTTTTTAAGCCTTGGGCTGCTGCCAGGCTTGCGTTCAGACGCTGTGCAAACTTTCCAGAACGCTTGTAAGGAAATTTCTGTTGTGTCGCCCAGAGCGCCGCAGCAGCTGCCCCAGCACGTGAACACTCCAGTGTGATTTCTCCCAAATGTAATTGGTCAGAAGTAAAATAGGTATACGGACTATCGTGTTTGTAAAAGCGCCCTTCTTCAGGATTTTTAAACAGCACTGCGCCGCATCCGTAGGGCTGAAGACCGTGCTTGTGGGGGTCAATCACAATAGAATCAGCCTCAGTCATCGCAGTAAAATGACATTGCACATCTTTTGGAAGGTCGGCTAGTGTGAAGTAACCGCCGTAGGCAGCGTCAACGTGAATACGTGCGCCATAGGCTCGTGCGAGCGGGACAATCTCTTCTAGTGGATCCACTGCACCCATACCTGTTGTTCCGAGCGTCACAACGATGGTGGCTTTTACCCCGTTACTGTGGAGTTGCGCTAACACCGCTTCGAGTTTGGAACAATTCATAGAACCCTTTTCTGTAGAGGGAATGGCTTGAAAAGGCATTCCCAGTACTTCACTCATCCTACTGTGGGTGTAATGAGCATGTTCATTCGCTAAAACGATTGTATTTGCATCGCATTGACGTGCGACCCAAAGTGCCTCAAGATTCGCTGTAGTACCACCAGATGTTAAATGTCCCAGGGGTTTTGAATAGCCCACCATAGCTCCAAGGGCCCCGATAGTTTCAAGTTCTAAGGCTGAGGTCGCGCGTCCACCGTCGAGCGCATGATTGTTTGGATTCACAAAACTGGTCATCCAATGCGCGGCTTGCGCAAGTGGAAGCGGCGGCTTGATCATTTGACCGGCGTAATCTGGGCTGTGGTATGGATAGTTGTCTTGAAGCTTATGAGCCAATTCTTTCAAAATGGCCTCATCTTCAGCGTCTAAGGGTAATTGAGGGAATTCTAAGTTCAATAAATGCGTCCAATCCATAGCGGAAAAGTACATTAATTCAACCAAGTATTTACATAGCTGTTGTCTGGATCGTAGCGTTCCAATTGCATTTTCGTATTGAATTTCCTGAAGGGTCGAGGGTCGTTTCCACGTCCTGCGATATAAAGCCAATTCCCATAGTTTGAGGCTGGATCAAAATCAATTAATTGGCTCTCAAACCAAGCCGCCCCGCTGCGCCAGTCCAAACCCAGATCGTGAATGAGATAGGAAGCTACGTTTTGACGGCCTCTATTGCTCATAAATCCAGTAGCTAGCAGCTCTTTCATATTGGCATCTACTAATGGATCGCCAGTCTCACCGTTTTTCCATTGCTCGTATTTCCGCTTATTGAAGTGCGGCTTCCAGGGCTTTTCCGGTTGGAGTCCTGTGGGCATAAAAAGTAGTTTACCCGCATTGTACGCCGTCCATTGGAAAAATTCTCTCCAAAGCAGTTCGATGAAGAGCCAGTAGGTGCTGTCGTTGCTGGTGTGACGTTCTTCGAATTGGTCCAATTCGTCCATGACCTGCGCTGCACTGATACAACCGATGGCTAGAAATGGTGAAAATTTCGAGCTAAACGATCTACCCAACATGCCGTTCCTAGTTTCCTTGTACACTTGAACGGCTTGTTCACCTTCCCAGAAATAGTCCTCCAGCGCTCGCCAGGCTTCACGTACACCACCGCGATATGGAAATGCGGTGCGCTCATCGGGCGCTGGTGTTCGCACCTCCCAAAGTCCTTGTAACTGGGTAAAACTGCTGACATCTACAGGGGAGATGCTGGGCTCTTCCCAAGCTTTTCTGGG
>CATAQZ010000260.1 GCA_949487015.1 Flavobacteriales bacterium UBA4585 | reverse complement strand
GTTGTTCAAACCGTGATGGTGGCGCGCGGGCCCATTGTAGGGATACCCGCAGTGGTAAATAACCCTTGCCTCCAAACACCGCCAAATGTATGTACGGAAAAAGCGACCTATACGACGAACGTAACCTTGCAGCCAGCGACCCACGGATATACCATTACGTACCAGCGCTGCTGTAGAAACAACACCATCTCAAATGTTGCGAATTCAGGTACTTGGGGCAGTTCCTATTATATTAAAATACCTCCACAAGATTCTGTCTGTAACAGCAGTTGCGCCTTTATTTCAGACCCACCTATTGTCATGTGTAAGGACGACAGTTTGAATATTAATTTCGCTGTTTTAGAATTGGACGGCGATAGTGTTTTTTATTCTTTATGTCAACCGTTACACGGAGGTTCGCAAAACAGTCCTGCACCGAACCCTCCAAGCGCTCCGCCTTATACCCCGGTCCCATTTTTATTCCCTTACTCCACAGGTTACCCTCTACCCACCTCTCCTACGGTCGCTATCAATAGCAGTACAGGTGTACTCACGGGAACTCCAACTGGTGTAGGGCAATACGTATTCGCCGTGTGTGCGGAGGAATACGACTCAAATGGCGTCCTACTTTCAACGCTAAGGCGGGATTATCAGTTCAATGTAATGGTTTGTCAGAGCAATGTAGTCTCCAATCCAACACCACAAGATTTTCAGCCCAATACCATATGTAATGGAACCACGGTTACCTTTTTAGACAGTTCCTACAATGGGACGAACTACCTTTGGTTGTTCAATGACCCAAACAATCCTGGTGCTTCTGCTACGGGTCAGAACCCAACATATACTTATGGAGATACCGGTACCTATACTATTCAATTGATCTTAAACCCAGGATACGCTTGTACGGATACTGCTGAGGTCACCTATGAACTTTACAATCCTGTAAATCCTGCGTTTTCTTTCACCGGACCCGTTTGTTTTGATGAGAACTTAATCACATTTCAAAATCAAAGCTCGAACGGAGGAAATGCAGTGGCCAATTGGGACTTCGGTTTGGACGCAAGCATTCCAACATTTACCGGTTGGAACCCACCGCCCATCGTATTTAGCACTTGGGGGGATCACTATGTGAGTCTTACTATTGAGGAAAACGGTTGTGAGGACACGTTTCTTGATACGATTCGCATCTATAGAAGACCTGAAACCAACGTTAGTGTTGAAAACCAAATAGGATGTGCGCCATTTACCGTTGCGTTCTGGGACAGCACGATAACAGACGGGCAAGTCATTTACAATTGGGATTTCGGGGATGGTGTGTTGAGCAATGATAGCAATGCTGTCTATACCTATGCCAATCCGGGAACCTATGATTTAAACCTCACTATTTATTTCATTGAAGGATGCACGGATACAATCACTGTTTCTTATGACGATTTCATTACGGTATATCCATCACCAACCAGTTCTTTCATAGCTGATCCTACAAACGCTACCATCTACACCTCGAATATTGAAATCACAGACTTAGCCGCTGATCCTTCGGACGATATCATCACGAATATGGGTGACGGTAGTATTTATTACAATCAAGCCCAATTCAATCATTCCTACACGGATACTGGTTGGTTTGAGGTAGAACATGTCGTTATAAATACGTTTGATTGTCCAGACACATCCAAGGCAACTATTCGAATCAATCCAGAGACCCTCATTTTTGTTCCTAATGCCTTCACGCCAGATGGTGATGGAAAGAATGAAATTTTCTTTGCGACCGCAGTTGGAATCAAAGAATTTAGTTTCAAAATCTTTAATCGTTGGGG
>CATAQZ010000259.1 GCA_949487015.1 Flavobacteriales bacterium UBA4585 | reverse complement strand
GACCCGCACATTTGGTTCGATTTGCAACTCTGGGACCGCTGCGTAGGCGAACTCGCGGACTTTTTAATGGACCAATTTCCCGAGCACCGCCAAGCCATCGAGCAAAATGCTATGGACTATTATACAGAGCTAGCCCTTGCCCACGATGAAATGATTCGCGCAATCAACAAGGTACCCGACTCGCTTTGTGCCATGGTTACCGCACACGATGCATTCTCTTATTTCGGTCGTGCTTACGGCATAGAGGTTCATGGCCTTCAAGGCATAAGTACTGCGGCCGAATTTGGTATAAAAGATATGAGTACCACGGCCCAATTCATCTTAGACCGCGGACTATCTACGGTCTTTGTAGAGACATCAGTGAACTCCAAAAGTATTGAAGCGCTTCAGGAAGCTGTGGCACAAAAAGGCGGGAAGGTTGAAATTGGAGCACCCTTATACAGCGATGCGCTGGGCGAGCAAGGAACGCCAGAGGCTTCTTTACTAGGAGCATTTAGACACAACACAACACAGATTTTAAAATCATTCAATTAATGGAAAAGAGCATTGAAGTACACAACCTGACGGTCAGCTACCACAGCAAACCCGTGCTTTGGGATGTTGATTTTGAATTACCGAAGGGCAAAATTATAGGTGTCGTAGGACCGAACGGTTCAGGGAAAACCACCATGCTCAAAACCGTAATGGGTTTAATGAAACCCGATAGTGGTTACACCGAAATATTTGGCCAACCGCTTGATAAAGTGCGCGAGCGCGTGAGTTATGTGCCGCAGCGTGAAAGTGTGGATTGGGATTTCCCGGCCGATGTCATGGACGTGGTTTTAATGGGACGCTACCGCAAGAACAACCTATTCAAACGCATCACGAAAGAAGACCGTCGCATCGCTACTGAGGCGCTCGAAAAAGTGAATCTTTTGGAATTTGCAGACCGCCAGATTTCCCAACTTTCGGGTGGGCAACAACAACGCGTGTTCATCGCTCGTTCCCTCGCACAGCAAGCAGATATCTACTTAATGGATGAGCCATTTGTTGGGGTTGATGCCGCTACTGAGGATGCCATTTTAAAGCTGCTGCGCGACATGAAAAATGAGGGCAAAACAGTGGTTATTGTCCACCATGATCTACAAACCGCAAATGAATATTTTGATTGGATAGTCTTGCTCAATACGCGCTTAGTTGCAGCGGGTCCTAAAGAAGAAGTGTTTACAAAGGAACTGTTGCAAGAGGCTTACGGAGGTAGATTAACGGTCCTCTCAAAGCTCGGGGATCTTATTTCAGATACGGAATTCCCGCTTCGTGAACCGGACTTTAAGGAAGATCATCCGAAGGAATAATGTTTGACCCAATTTTCATAAAAGTACTTTTAGGTACCCTGCTGTTGGCGGCTTCGTCTTCGGTAGTGGGTGCGTTTAGCTTTTTGAAAGGGGAGAGTTTAGTGGGCGATGCCATCGCGCACGCGCTGCTTCCCGGAGTGGTTCTTGCATTTATATTGGGCGACGGCAGAAACCCGCTGTTTCTCATTTTTGGCGCCTTGGTGGCAGGGCTTATTGCCCACTATGGAATTAGTTTTTTAGAACAGCGTACGAAGTTGAAAGGCGATACCGCCATCAGTTTAGTGCTATCTACTTTTTTCGGGTTTGG
>CATAQZ010000258.1 GCA_949487015.1 Flavobacteriales bacterium UBA4585 | reverse complement strand
ACCGTTTGAATCCCCGCAAAAGTTTCTTCAACTATCGTATTCGAAGCCGCAACTTCGTCTTGCACGCGTTTCGCGTATTTGCGAATAAAGCGACCGAAAAACAAGGTGACAATCATGAACGGCGGAATGACCGCTACAATGAATAAGGTGAGTTTAATGGAGGTAAACGCCAGAATAGCTATCCCGCCAATGACCATGGACAGCCCGCGCAAAAATTCTGCCAATGTGGTCGTCAGCGTTTCTCCAATCTGTGCCGTATCCGAGGCAACACGTGAGTTCAACTCGCCTACTCGCCTGCTCGAGAAAAACGCCATGGGCAAGTGCACCAAATGGCCGTACAAATCTTCCCTAAGCGCAGCTAATGCGCGCTCTGTAACAATCACAAAAATCACCACTCTGAAAAAACCCGCCACACTTTGCAGCGCCAACAGCCCCATCATTTGAACCATATTGCCACGCAAATTCTCCGCAGAGGAAGACATAAGCCCTCCTAACAATTTCGGGAACAATAGCGAGGTCCCCATGGTTATGAGAAGGAAGAAGAAGCCGACGATCCATAAAACACGGTGTGGACGTAAGTACGAAAAGATTTTACGAAGCTGACTTAAGTCCTTTAACGATAGTGGCTTCCGTTTTTGATCGGTGCCGTCTTGACTGGTATTTCTTCTTCTACTCATAACTGCGAAGTTAAGCCGTATAGCCTACCTTTGCGCATCAAATTACAAACAATGGCGGGAGCAGAAAACATTAAACCGTACGACAGCGAATCAGCAAAAAAAGAGCAGGTGGCTGAAATGTTCAACAACATTTCGAAGCGTTACGATTTGCTCAACCACCTATTGTCGCTAAACATTGATAAAGGATGGAGACGCAAGGTGGTCAGCATGGTTAAAGCGGATGCTCCCACTTTAGTGCTTGACGTAGCTACCGGAACGGCAGATCTAGCCATTGCTCTAGCAAAAGGGACCGGTGCGGATATAACCGGCGCTGATATCAGTGAAGGAATGCTCGAAGTGGGTCGCGGAAAAGTCGCTAAAAAAGGGTTGAGCAAGAAAATTGTCTTAGAGCTCGGCGATAGTGAGAACTTGCCTTACGCAGATGCGACATTTGATGCCATTACCGTTGCCTTCGGAGTACGTAATTTCCAAAATTTACACAACGGCTTGAAGGATATGATGCGCGTATTGAAGCCCGGCGGCCAATTGGTGGTGCTTGAATTCAGCCAACCGCGCTATTTTCCATTCAAACAGCTCTATTGGTTCTACTTTAAAGCCATTCTGCCTACAGTCGGCAAACTGGTTTCAAAAGATCCGCGCGCTTACACGTACCTTCCAGAGAGTGTTGAAGCCTTCCCTTATGGCGCTGCATTTGAAAAAGAACTCGTACGTGCCGGCTTAACACCGAAGCGTATGCGTCCCGTTACTTTTGGCATTGCCACCATCTACCAGGCACGAAAAGAGGCCTAAGAACGTTCTAGTAAGAATGAATAAAAAAGTACTCATTTGGGTTGTTTTGTGCGTACCGGTACTCGCCTCTGCGCAATTCTCGAGATTACGGAACCAACCGTTGTTCGATAAAACACCGTTGCACTTTGGCTTTCATATTGGCTTGAATTGGTACGATTTCAACATGGATCTTGCGGACCTCAGCGAACAACCAGATTTGTTCGGCGTAACGAGCGAGGCGCTACCAGGCTATAACATTAACATTGTATCCAACCTGAGATTAACGGAACATTTAGATTTACGTTTTACTCCAGGTTTCGCAGCCACTGTGCGCAACCTGCACTTTGACATGGTCAATCCGTTTACGAGTGAACGAGAGATCATTACCCGTCAAATCGAAAGTTCTTACGTCCAGTTCCCATTTCATTTGAAATTCAAAAGCGTCCGAATAGACAACTACAGACTCTATCTTATGGGCGGACTTCGGTACACTAATGATCTAGCTTCAAAAGCGAAGGTAGTCGACGATGGTTTGTTCAAATTACAGCGCCATGTTGCAGATTATGAAGTGGGTTTCGGTGCTGATTTTTATTTCGAATACTTCAAGTTTTCCCCGCAAATAAGGGCTGCGTGGGGATTAACTGACCTTTTAGTGCAAGACGGCACACCACAAGTCGAAGCTTTTGATGCCCTACGCAATCAAGCCGTCTTGATCAATTTCACCTTCGAATAGTGGGTACCGGCATCCGCTACATGCTCATTTCAGTGGGCTGCTTCGCTGCCGTCAACCTTATGGTGAAATACTTGCCGCATTTACCGGCAACAGAGTTGGTTCTTTTTCGTTCGCTAATCACCTTCGCAATCAGCTATACCTTGCTCAAACGCAAGCATATATCTCCATGGGGAGTAAATAAGAAATGGTTGCTTATTCGAGGATTAGCAGGTACGACAGCACTTACGGTGTTCTTTTACACCATCCAAAAAATGCCTTTAAGCGCGGCCGTAACAGTACAATACCTCAGCCCGTTCTTCACCGCCTTCATTGCCGGGTTCCTTCTCGGTGAGCGTACACGATGGGCGCAATGGTTCTTCTTCTTAGTTTCCTTTATCGGCATCGTGGTTGTTAAAGGCTCAAGCGCTCAGATACCGCCTGCGCTCCTTGCCTTGGGTGTTGGCTCCAGTATTTTTTCAGGACTCGCCTACAATGCCATTCGAAAACTGAAAGACGAACACCCGCTGGTGGTGGTGATGTATTTCCCACTCGTCGCCACACCTGTCATGATTGTCTTTAGCCTATTCAATTGGGTCACTCCTTCCCTTCCAGATCTCGCGCTACTTTTCGCCATTGGTATAATGACACAATTTGCCCAATTGTACATGACTAAAAGCTACCAATTGTCCGAAGTGAATACTGTCGCTCCACTCAAATACATTGGCGTCATCTTCGCTATAACTTGGGATATTGTACTCTTCGATTTTGTTCCGAACGGCCAGATGTTCCTCGGAATCGCATTAGTTATAGGAGGAGTGTTATTGAACCTACGCTTTAAAGCGCGTTTGAAGCGGTCGCATAGGCGTACAGCAGCGTAGCTCCACTGATGGCTACGTTTAAACTTTCCATCTTAGCAGCATTTCCCGGGAGCGTCACTTTATCTCCCACGGCTTTAAATGCATCGTCACAGCCCTGACCTTCATTTCCTAAGACCAAAATATCTTTTGCTGTCCAATTCATTTCAGCAGCCGGCGTCCCATCCATATCCGCTACAAGCAATCTCCTGCCTTTCGATGCACTCCATTCCACCCATTCCTCTGCACTCTTCTCCACGCACTGCACATGTGCCAACGCACCCATGCTTGCTTGAACCACTTTGGGATTAAACACATCTACACTGCCCTTCACTAATCCGATGTGT
>CATAQZ010000257.1 GCA_949487015.1 Flavobacteriales bacterium UBA4585 | reverse complement strand
GTCGGTGACTGGTTCTCGACTGATAATGAAGCTTCTGCAAAGTTTGACGATAACTTCCCTACTTCTGGTGTACCTAACTTTTATGTAAACAACACTGATGTTGGCCAGAGCCCTGCAACGGCAGCAGCCGCAGCGACAATGGCGGAAGTAGCCTTTAGTTTAGAAGCAGATGCGATGCTAAACGAGGATGGCACGAGCATTACAGTTTACCCGCGTATCAAAGTGCTTGAAACAAAGACAGAAAATATCTACATGGTTCAGTCTTACCTTTTACTGAATGGCGTTGTTGCTAAAGATTACGGTGGCGGAGTAGACTTAAATCAAGTCAGTTCATTACCTAAAGTTAGCACAGGTTCGGGAACAACACCTACGACATGGGCTCAAGACGCTGCGGAAGTAGCGGGAATACCACTTATAACTTCAGGAACGATTTACACGCACGATGAAGTACTTTACGATCACGCTACAACGGCAGTAGTAGGTTGGTTAGAAAGCACTGATGCCGCTACTAGCGATACTTCGACGACCGCTTTAGGTCCATGGGGAATGAATCTAGGTGATATCAATCCTTTAGGCAATGCTTATGCAGCGGGAGATATCTACGGAACGCGTTATACGCCATTCCAGTTCCATATCGAAAAACCAACACTACCTGCCGGCATGGAAGCTGATTTCAGTGTAGCAACAATCATTTGGGAACTGCGTCAGGATGGTTCAGGTGGTTACGACTATATCAATGGTGTTGTGACTCACGTTCACTAAGCCCAAAAAAAAACATAGTAAAAGCCTCGCAGGAAACTGCGGGGCTTTTTTTTGTATTTTTCAACTATGTCATTATTGCTCTCCATATTTCTGATGTTTGGTTGTTGTTTGGAACCACCACAAAGCGAGGTTCCTGAGAACGGCACCTACATATACGAGGTAGCCTTTGCAGAATGGGACGGAAAGTCCATGAGCGATGAGATCATCGTTGTGTTGAAAGACGGTCACATTACCCTCAAAGTATCTGAGAACAGCAATGCCGTTTGGATGGGTTCCAACCCAGGTGATATCATTGAAGAGGGGACACTGAGAAAACATCAAAGCGGCCAATGGATCATCAGCAATGATGAGAAAGACGTTTATCTCGATGAGATCGGAGGGTGCACAGGAGGACCAACGATCATAAGCTTCGAGAACCGGACCGTCGAATTGTGCTAACAAAAAAAGCCCCGCTATTAGCGGGGCTTTTTTTTGCTAGGGCGGACTTTCCTTTTATTTTCTACGCTGCGATCTATTCAGATTCTGCTGGCGTTGCATTTCTTCTAAGCGGGCCTGAAACTTACTCTTCTTCTTTTCACTTTTAGGCTGTGCCTTTTTAGCTTCAATCTTAGCAAGAATGGCTTCATCATTAACGCTTTTACGGATACCCCACTGCATACTGAAGGTTACGATATTACTCAAGAAGTAATAGTACGTAAGTCCCGCAGGGTAACTATTCAGAACAAACATGAACATTAACGGCATCACGTACATGATGATTTGCATTTGCTTCATCTGCTCGCTTGAACCGGTGCCTGCAGTCATTTGCTGATTCATTCTAGTATAAAGAATGGTCGATGCAGTCATGAGCAACGTAAAGATCGAAATATGATTTCCGTAGAAGGTACTGATCAAAGGGATGTGTTGATCCCATGAAATAAGTGCATCATAGGTACTTAAATCCGTGGCCCAAAGGAAACTTTCACCGCGTAGTTCTATCGACGCGGGGAAGAATCGGAACATGGCAATCAAAATTGGCATCTGAACAATCACCGGGATACAACCCCCTAAAGGATTTACACCTGCCTCTTTATACAAAGCCATCTGTGCTTGCTGTTTAGCGACCGCATCTTTCTCCCCAAATTTCTTATTCATCTCGTCCAATTGCGGCTTCAGCACACGCATTTTAGCCATGGAACGGTAGGATGCAAAAGTCAATGGCGACATGGCTCCTTTGATTATAAGTACCATGATAAGTATGATTAAACCGTAACCTAGTCCATATCCTTCAAGCCAATTGAAAATAGGCACTACAACGCCTCTACCAATCCAGCCAAAGATGCCCCAACCGAAATTAATCACCTTTTCGTAGCCTTGATCGTAATCTTTCAGTGTTTGGTAATGATTCGGGCCTATGTAAAATGTAAATGGCAAAGTATATGAACCGTCTACGGTGGCATTAAGTGTAGCGGTGCTAGAGAATTTTTTGACGATACTTTCATCTTCATCACCTCCGTTAACAGTAGCTGCTTGAACTTCAGAGAATCCTGCTTCAGGATGAGCAATGAAGGAAAAGAAGTGTTGTTTTTGTGCGAGCCAATCTACCGCGCCAAGAGCTTCACTGTCGTCACCGCCTCGTCCGCTCATATTTTCAATATCTCCATCTTCAGAGACTTTGTAAGAATATGTGGAATAGATGCGTTCGTTACTAATACCTTTTTCCGTGCGCTTAGCCGTACGCTCCCAGAAGAGCTCTGGTTTACCGGAAGCTGCTGCTCGACCGCTGACTACCCATGAAAAATCAAAGCCATTTTCAGGCAGCGTAATGCGAACTTTTGTAGCACCATCACTCAGCACCACACCCGAGGAGGTGCGCGAATCAATCACGAATTCCTTCTGATTAAGGCTTTCTGCCCCCGGTAAAATCAAATCCATCGTCTGGTTTTCATTTACCAAATACAACGGTAGACTATCGTAGGTTTGATAGTCTTTAACCTGAGCAGAAACCATCCTTGCACCTTTGGTGCTAAAGGTCAATTTTAAATCATTGTTCTCTACAATGAATTCTTCTGACAAGAACCCGTTACTATTTTCGTCAGCGGTTGAATCGATTGCCAATTTCTCTTGAACGACTAGCTCAGATTCGCTAACTGATTCTTGAGACTCCTCTACGACAGGTACAATTGGTTCGTCCGGCGCATTTATACTTTGCCACCAACCGAATACTCCCATAATAGCAGCAATCAGTACAAACCCGATAATTTGATTCTTATCTAACCCTTTGTTTTGGTTTTCCATGTCCTATTTGTTTTGATGGAATTCATCACACGCCTTAATGAATGCAACGAAAAGTGGATGCGGTTTTACAACCGTACTTTTATACTCTGGATGGTATTGCACACCGACAAAGAAAGGATGATCCTCTACCTCAATTATTTCAACAAGACCACTATCCGGATTTATACCCGTAGCTTTTAGTCCGGCTTCTGTCAATACGTCTTTAAAGTCATTATTAAACTCATAACGGTGACGGTGGCGCTCTGTAATGTGCGCTTCACCATAGGCTGCCCTTGCGATAGAATCCTCCGCAAGCTCACATTGCTGGGCTCCTAGTCGCATAGTACCGCCTTTATCTGTAATGTGCATTTGCTCGTCCATCAAGGCAATCACAGGTTTACTAGTTTTAGGATTGACCTCTGTAGTATTGGCGTCAGTATAGCCTAATACGTTTCTAGCGTATTCAATCACTGCAGCTTGCATACCGTAACAGATTCCGAAGTATGGAATTTTATTTTCTCTTGCATACTGAACAGTAGCGACTTTTCCTTCAAATCCTCGCTCGCCAAAACCTGGTGCAACTAATAGCCCATCTAAACCTTTACAAGTTGATGCTGCATTTTTCTCAGTGAGATGTTCTGAATGTATCCAGCGGATCTTCACCTCAACTTCATTGGCAGCACCAGCGTGTATAAACGACTCTGTTATAGATTTATAACTGTCTTTTAATTCTACGTATTTACCAATCAAACCAATCTCAACGGTCCGCTTAGGGTACTTAAGACGACTTAAGAAATCGCGCCACTTATCCAAATCGGGTTGTTGTTTAGACTCTAAACCGAAGTAGTCTAGGACAGATTCGTCTAATTTTTCTTTATACATCATGACCGGTACCTCGTAAATGGTACTGGCATCACGTGATTCTATTACATTCTTTGGTCGAACATTTGTAAAAAGCGCCAATTTTCTTCTAATGTCCTCATCAATAGCGTGCTCTGATCTACAAACTAATACATCTGGTTGCACACCGCTTTCTAGCAAGGTCTTAACGCTGTGTTGAGTAGGCTTCGTTTTTAACTCACCTGTTACAGCTAAGAACGGAAGCAGTGTCAGATGCACCACCATACAGTCGCGCTCCATTTCCCATTTCAGCTGACGAACACTCTCAATGTACGGTACAGCCTCAATATCGCCCACAGTACCACCAATTTCAGTGATTACAATATCGTAATTACCGGTCTCGCCAAGAATTTTTACTCTGTTCTTGATTTCGTCTGTAATGTGCGGAATGACTTGAACCGTCTTCCCTAAATAATCGCCACGACGCTCTTTTTCTATAACACTCTGGTAGATACGTCCGGTAGTTACATTGTTCCCCTGTGAAGTCGGGGTGCCCAAAAAACGTTCGTAATGCCCAAGATCTAAATCCGTCTCTGCACCGTCTTCAGTAACGTAACATTCCCCGTGTTCGTAGGGGTTCAGTGTACCTGGATCCACGTTGATGTACGGGTCCAATTTCTGAATAGTCACCCGATAACCCCGGGCTTGTAAGAGTTTCGCCAAAGAAGCGGAAATGATTCCTTTTCCCAGAGAAGATGTTACACCGCCGGTAACAAAGATGTATTTAGTGCTTGCCATAGTTCAATTGAAACAGGGCAAAAGTACCTCTTTTCTCGCCCAATTAAAAGGAGAAACTGCAGCTAATCGTTGGCATTATTGGCAATTGATTCACACGTTCAGCTGCGACACGGTCATAATAGAAAATGTTTTCCCGATTGTACATGTTCGTCGCTCCAATTGAAGCCTCCATAGGGCCGTATTTCCACTCACCGGAATACTTCAAACTAGCATCCAATCTGTGGTATGTAGGTAATCGATTGCTGTTCAATTCACCATAAAGAACCGTAGGATCCCCATTCGCTGTTGTGTAATCGAAATTAATATCCGGATTACCCAATGGGTCCAGAAAGTCAATTCCTGGATAATAACCTTGGGTGGGTGTAAACGGAAAGCCGGTACCTAAGTTCCAACGAACGCTGATGTACCACTGCTCTTTCTGGCCCAATTTGGCATTTCCAACCAGGTTCAAATTATGACGACGATCAAAATTTGGCGCATATACCTGAATACCATCATCGCGTCGCACCTTACTCCATGCATAAACACCCCAGAAATAATAGCGTCCCTTTTCATATTTCAAGACGGCATCATAACCATAAGCCCAGCCGTGTTCAACAATAAAATCCTTGCGTAAAATCTCTGGTCGATCGCTGTATGCAGGAACATCGTCATAGAGCTTGTTGCGATTGACATTTGTGATTTGAGAAAAATCCTTGAGGTAGGTTTCTAAATTAATGTCCCAATGATCGCCTAAGTCATATTCAAATCCACCGACGACATGGGTCGCTTTCTGTAACTTCGAGGTAATGGGATTCTCCCTAAAATTCTCTGGAAGATCCGTAGCACCGGATAGGAATCCATAAAAGAGATTCACGACATCACGATCAGAATTTGCTGCCACAAGGTTTTGACTGTACAATCCACCCGATGCTTTAAATCTAAAGTCTTCTGTGATGCTGTATTTTACACCCAGTCTAGGCTCAACACTCAATTCAGATAACGAACCGTAGTAATGCAAGCGTAGTCCTGGTTCTACTATCAGTAAAGTTCCTACGTGCCTGTAGTTAAAATACCCTCCCAGTTCTGTGGTACTTTCTTGTTGATTGAGATTTAACCCAAGACTATTCGTGAAATTAAAATCTGTGGTATACCCGATTAAATCGATACCATACTTCGCCTCATCCGCCTTGCCAATAAAGTAGGTAAAGTCGAGTCCACCATTGAATCCATTGATGGTGGAGTTCCTTGGTTGATCTGGATTCTCCGTACTCTCTATGTAATATTGGCTTTGTGCAAAATCTCCTTGAATCAAGGTTGCAGAGGCGGGTGGTATCACGGTAAAGTTCGCCCCATAACCCCAACTGTTCCACTGTATACCCTTCGCGGAATCCAATAAAACCGCATCTGAAAAGTTAAATGCCTTTGCGCTTAGCTTCGACCCGTTATCAGACTGGGAGGTAAATTTGCCGTACACGTCATTAAAGGTGAATGGCAACCCTCCGAAACGGGTTTTCACATACGGATAGAAGATAGGAGCTGCTTGACGCAGGTAACTCGTTTTACCCGAAAGGAAAATACTATTATTTGCTAATCCATTCTTACTCTTTGGTCCTATTGGTGCTTCTAGTAAAAGCTTACTCATGTAGGTTGAAGAATACAGCTTCCCTGTAATGTCTTTTCGATTCCCATCTCTTGTCTTCACATCCATAACTGAAGAGTTTCGAGAGCCATACTCCGCACCAAATCCTGCGGTATAGACCTTTGCACTTTGAATCACATCCGTATCAAAAACAGAGAAAAACCCAATGCTGTGAAAGGGATTGTAGACAATCATTCCATCTAGCAAAACAAGGTTTTGTATCGGAGCACCACCACGAATATAGAGTTGTCCCCCCTGATCACCGGTGGTTACTACACCCGGCAAAACTGCAATTGCTTTCATTAAATCTGGATCACCCCCTGCAGAAAAAGTTTCAATAGATTTCGGATTCAACGTTACCACAGCGGTATTCACCTTGACTTTCTTTTCGGCACGTTCAATATTTAAATCGACAGTATTTAACATCTGAGTCGACTCGGTGAGGTAGACTTTTACTGTGGTAGGCTTGTTTCGGTAAATACGAGTCTCAACTGTTTTAGATTCGAAACCCAAAAAGCTTACCGTGATATTTTGAAGTCCAACCGGTACCTTATTAACCTGAAAGTAGCCGTCAAAATTAGTTGTGGCACCGATGTTCGTTCCTTCGACAACAATATTCGCGTATGGGACAGGCTCCACACCGCCATCAACATAGACAAAGCCTCTCAGCATCTGTCCTTGCGCGAATAAACCGCATTGTACTAACAAAAAGAGGAGGAGAAATCTAGTTTTCATAGTGGGGCTGTTACAGCAAAAATAAGGCCTAAAGCACACAACGAATTAACCATTCCCGTAAATGCTCATATTCTCCTGAAGAAGAACGTATTACTCCTTTACATTTACGGTCAAACTCGAGTAATTCTTCGAGCATATTGTGGGCATGTGCTGGTGAATAATGTCGTGCTGCTGATGAAAACTGCTTCAAGAAGTAAGGATGAACCTTTAATGCTGTGGCAATCTGTTTTTCGTTTTTACCCTTTAAACTGTGGTATTGAATGAGGTTGTTGACGAAATTAAACAAGATTCCCGTAATCATTTGAACGGGGTGTTCCTTTGGATTTTTACTGAAGAAATGAACGATTTTAAATGCTTTACCAATATCTCTTGCGGATATCGCAGCAACCAATTCAAAGTTGTTGTAATCTTTAGAGATACCAATGTGACGTTCGACATCTGCAGCGGTTAAGTTCCGTGCATCACCCATCGCTACATCTAATTTATTTACTTCATTGTGCAACCTGCTCAAATCGGTACCTACTTGTTCTGCCATAGCTGCAACCACTGCAGGGTTGGCTGTGAAACCTTTCGCTGTTAATCGCTTTTCAAGCCACGGGGTAACCTGATAATCGCGTAAAGCATCGGACTCTAGAAAAACGGTCTTCGCCTTAATGGCTTTACCGGCTTTAGATCGCTTATCCAATTTTTTGTGCATATGTCCGAATGCCAGGACCGTGGTTGGCTGAGGCTGTTCAAGATATGAAGTCAAAAGTTCCCAATCGGCCGCTTTCAGGTGCTGCGCCTCCTTAACCACGACTACCATATAATCACTCATCATAGGAAAACGTTTAGCTTCCTCTAAGATTTGCAACATATTGGTGTCCTTCCCGTAAAGCACACTTTGATTAAAGCTCCGCTCTGCCTCATCCAATACTTCTTTTTCTATCACCTCAAGCAACTGTTGGGCATAAAAAGACTCCTCACCGGAAAAGAAATAGACCGGAGCCAGTTTCTTGGCACGCAGATCTTTGACTATACTTTCGTAGCTATACGTTGCCATTAATCGTTGTGGTAAGGTTCATTATTTAAAATAGTAAAGGCCCTGTAGAGCTGCTCTAAAAATACAACACGAATCAATTGATGCGAGGTCGTCATTTCACTCATACTAAGCATAGCGTTGGCTCTTTCATACAAATCACGAGAAAACCCGAAAGCCCCGCCAACAACAAAAACCAATCGTTTAGGACCGCCGTTCATCCACTTTTGCAACTGCTGGGCAAAACCCCTTGAATGGTAGCGTTTCCCTTTTTCATCGAGCAAAACAACCCAATCTCCGGCCTGAAAATGCTTCTCAAAGGCCTCGGATTCGAATTGCTTTACTACCTCAGCACTTCGCTTGCCTCGAACCTTAACATCGGGCACCACAATAGTTTCATAAGGCGAATAGTGCTTTAATCGACCTTCAAACTGCGCCATTCCCTCGGATAGATAGCGTTCAGAAGTTTTACCAATAACCAGGAATACAATCTTCATGAGCCGTACAAAGATGCTAACTTGCAGTGAGAAGCACACTTTTAAATTCGATTTTATGCCCCACGCTTCCTGGACACCAGATTTTGAAACCTTAAATGCCCAATTTGACTTTGCCATCGCAGAAGATATCGGAGATGGAGACCACAGTGCCCTTTCCAGTATTCCCCACGAACATCGGGGTAAAGCGCAGCTGATTATAAAGGAAAATGGTGTTTTCGCGGGAGGTGCATTGGCAGCGTATTTATTCAAATACATTGACGCTACAGCAACAGTAAAGCATTTTATTGAAGACGGCGCAGTCGTGGAAAAAGGTACTATAGCCTTAACCGTTGAGGGAAATACCATCAAACTATTACAGAGTGAACGGCTCGTCTTAAATTACCTTCAACGGCTTTCAGGAATAGCTACCCGTACCTATTCGTATGCACGTTTAATTGACCATACTAAATGCACAGTGTTAGATACGAGGAAAACCACACCAGGCCTCAGGGTTCTGGAGAAATGGGCAGTTGCTTTAGGGGACGGAGGAAATCACAGAATGGGACTTTATGACATGGTAATGCTTAAAGACAATCACATCGATTTTGCTGGAGGTATTGCTAAAGCCGTCGCACGAACAAAGACCTATTTAGCAAAAAATAACCGTGCCTTGGCCATAGAAGTGGAGACTCGAAACTTAATAGAAGTAAAAGCTGCTCTAGAAGCAAATGTGGACCGTATAATGCTCGACAACTTTAGTATTTCCGAAACTAAAGAAGCCGTAGAATACATTGGCGGACGAACGGAAGTTGAAAGTAGTGGTGGCATAACTCACGATACCTTAGTACCTTACGCCGAATGTGGTGTTGATTTTATCAGCGTTGGCGCGCTTACCCATCATATTAAGGGATTAGATATGAGTTTAAAAGCACTATAAATGAAACTCCGAACTACTGTAGAACATAACCTGAGTAAGGTAAAGCCACCGTTTTTTGACGGTCTCTCGGTCTGGGATATTTTGAGTTTTTTCATACGTGGCATTCATGAAGGAGCCATTACTTCTCGCGCGGGCTCAGTAAGCTTCAGTTTTTTCTTGGCACTTTTTCCCGGTATTATTTTCATCTTCACACTCATCGCCTACTTGCCACTCGATGTTTTTCAGCAAGAACTCTTCGGGGTATTAGAAGATGTATTACCTGCAAGTACGCATGAAATGGCCTTCGATGCAATAGAAGATGTCCTTACCATAAAACGCGGAGGGCTTTTGTCTGTGACCTTTATCGCTGCACTTATTTTTGCCACAAATGGCACCTTGAGTCTTATTTCAAACCTGGGGATTAGTTACCACAATATCAATGTTAAAAATTTCTGGTCGCAGTACTTTTCCGCCTTCTTACTCACCATTGGTCTAACAGTGTTGATCATTATTGCCATAGTCGCATTAATTTTTACCCAAGGATTTACGGGCTGGCTCGTAGAATTAGGATACCTGGCTGAATATGCCTCCTTTGTGATCTACTGGGGTAGATTGCTCGTTCTTCTACTCACTATAGTTCTTGCCATCTCGTTAGTGTATAACTATGGACCTGTACGCTCTAGAAACTGGCGCTTTATTTCAGCAGGGAGTTTATTGGCCACTTTCTTAATTATCATATCCTCGCAAGGATTCAGCTTCTATGTTGAGCATTTTTCTACCTACAATAAATTCTATGGCTCTATTGGAACGCTTTTGATTATGCTACTTTGGATCTATGTGAATGCTTTCGGCCTTATCATAGGATTTGAACTCAACGCGAGTATTTCTGGTGCACAACAACAAAGAGATCAAAATACGGACGAATAAAAAAGCCCCGAGAAAACTCTCGAGGCTCATTTATAATGGGGTATTGTTGCCTTAACGCATTAAGGTGAACTGTTCGTATTTGATAAATTCTACACCATCTACGTCTCGGTACATGATTTGAGCAATGTACACTCCTTCGTAACAGGATTTGTCATTAAAAGTACCATTCCAACCGGTGTTGATGTCTTTACTGTGGAATAAAATATTCCCGTCTCTATTGTAAATCTGCATTTCGAAATACGTGATAGCATTCGCTTTAACTAGATATACATCATTCTTTAAGTCCCCGTTAGGAGTAAATGCTGTGGGTGCGAATACCGCAGCTACATCTCTTGGATCTGGAAGCGTATCACATTCCGCTAACGCTATATAAACTGTGTCGGAACAATAATATTTGCAATATCCCGCTTCTACAACAACGGTATCATCGCGAGAAAACCCTTTTTGGTAGATACTTCCGCCTTGTGTATTTCCAGAGGTGTTTGTCCAGTTGTAGGCAAAATTAAAGGTCATTGCTGGACCGCCCATGGTATTTACAGAAGGTGTTGCGGTGCCGTTTGGTGCAATGATGCCTGCTGCACAATCTTCCCACCCATTTGCATCAGTTAACTCATTAAAATCAAAGTTCGTTGTAAGCGTTGAAAAAGAAGCGGGGTTCAAATGTGTACTCATGTACGTTTGGATATCACCTGATGCGCGCTCTTCATTCCATACGCGAAATTCGTCGATTTCACCGTTAAGGTATGTAGGACTGCCTGTTGTAGGACTTATACCATAGCCTAATGTAATGTCACCTGTATGTGAAATGTCTCCACCGACACCAAAGTTTTTCGAAGTCTCGAATCCACCATCTATATATAATGTCGCTGTAGTTGTACCACGGTTCCAGGTCACAGCCACGTGGTGCCAATTCCCATCATCGATTTCTGTAATGTTACCTGTCATTAAGTCGTATGCACCTGCATTATCTCGAGCAGCGAATCCAACATTTCCGGAATTGTCCTTCCAAATAGCCCAGCCTTGACCGGTGGCATTTCTGTAAACAGATAGGTATTCTAGTCCTGAAGTGGTATTTACTAAAACCCAAAATTCAACCGAAAAGCTGGTGGTTCCAATGTTAAACGCAGCGTTATTCGGAATTTCTAAATAATCTGACGAACCGTCAAATTGCAATGAGTTGTTCGAGGTAGTACTGCGTGCAGCGACCACTTCTACTATTTCATCAGGACAAACTAAAAAGTTGTCCTGATCAACTGTAACGGTCATTACCTGCGCAAAAAGTGCCGGCGAAATAAATGCGAATAAAAGGAGAAGCGTATTCTTCATGTATAACTGCTTGAGTTCCAAAAATAAGATTAAAAAACAATTGTTTGGCGTTCTGCCCACTTAACTATGGAATTTCCATCCCAAGCCCAGTAAGAAGGGACGGTACGAGAACAATGCCTTGACCATAGGGCGTAGGTATTTGCTCCGGTTTCATCGATCACAAGGTAATCGCTCTCTTGTAAATCGCTAGGTAAGTTTTTCTTGTGCGCTAGATAATCACCCGCAAAACACAATGGGCCTGCGATATCAAAAGGACGTGCTTCCCTCGTACGCCATTTACCCTGTGTTGAAATTACGGCCAAAGGAAACGGTCGGGCTTTAGTGTAGGCATCCCGCATAAAGAAATCGGCCCCTAAATGCACGAAAACACGATCAGGCTGAACAACGTATTCAATAGTACTAACCGCAAAGCCAGCAGACGCATGCACCCATTGTCCAAACTCTGTGACCAATTTGAATGAAGTCCCGTGGAAAATCTCCTGCACCATTAAACCATAGACAGACATTTTTGTAGACCCTTCAATTGATTCTGTAGGTAATCCACCGCCTATATCAAGCGTATGAATTTTACCTGGAGACTGCGCGTTTATGGTCAAAGCCACATCACGCAAACCTATAAGTGCCTCTTTCTGAGCCTCTAAATTTTGCATTTGAGACCCGCTATGAATGTGTAGGGCACCTACTGGGAAATCAATCGCCGCGCGAATAAGCTCAGATTGGTTCGAGATGGGCACGCCAAATTTGCTTTCGTTCTTACTAACATCAAACATTTCTGGAGAACCTGCATGGACTTGTGGGTTGATTCGTATGCCCAATACGCAAGTAGCATCTGCTGGAAAACGTTCCAGTTCAGCGATCGTATTTACATTAACAAGCATCCCTGTATCGTATGCAACTTCAGCAATTTCGAGACGAGTTTTAACCGGAGAATCAAAAACAATTTGATCTACTGGACAACCAGCATCCTTTGCCCTTCTTACCTCTTCTATAGAGGCCGCTTCTAATCCGTATCCCCAAGAAACCAGCGTTCGAAGTAATTCGATCTGCGGATTAGTTTTAATGGCAATGCTGTGCTGCATTCCCGGCATAGCCTCGCTTAAATGTGCCAATCGCTCTTTTAATCGGGGCAAATGCGCGACGATTGCAGCAGTATCTTCCGCACTTAATTGCGGTAATAGCGATTTTAACGCTTGATCTATAGAGGATCTATTCTCCACCAAACATTTCTTGAGCAAAGGATTCGATGATGCTTATTAAGCGGTAATCATTAGTTAAATCAACCGCATCTTTCTCCAAGAAAGCTCGTACGGTGTACGCACCTATGGCTAAGCGGATAAAACTTTTATCCCCATACTGAACAGGCTGGCCAAAGAAAACACGATCCTTTCCTCCGATAAAACCTTCATGTCTTGTAGTTGTAATGGCTTTAAATAACGCTTTTAGCTGGTCATTGTCTAATGCACGATCATTCACCCAAACCTGGAAGGAAATGATGGACATGTTTGTTTTTAATTGGTCCGGCATAAGTTTAAAGGAAGTCGAAGTTTCCAATTTACTCATGACGCCCAATGCCCAACGTGAAATGATATCGTCGGTCTGTTTTGTGGACCAGTAGCTGTATTCAGACATTTCATCTAGCGCTATTTCCCAACGTAAACGAAGTGCTTTGTTTTCTTTTTGCGGCAGATGCTCGCGCATATTTTCCATGAACCATGGCACATCATATGCGCTGAAGAGCGCACCATACGGTTCAATGATACTAGCATCAACCTGCTTCAAACGCTCGCTCCATTTTCGCGGTACAAGCATAGCAGCACAAAACGGTGGTGCTTGAAAAAACTTACTACCCGTGAGCATAACCATCACCCCTTTTTCTAATAAGTCATGGATAAGCGAGTGATCCACACGGAACTGACATAAATCTACCACCCACATGGTTTCACTGTCCGTATCAATGACGTTTAAATCATCCTTAATACCGGATTTTGACCCAAAGACTAAACTACCCACCACCGAAGCATCGGGATTGTTCGCAATGAGTTCATTGATGGCTCCAGTACGATCTAAAATATTTCCTTCTGCATCCCTAGCATCGAGATAGTGCACTTCAGAAGTATTGTTCGGATCGACAAATGCACCTTTTTCAATTTTATCGCCAAACTGATTGTAGTTTGCATAGAATCTTGTTTCGCTTGCAAATTTAGACCCTGAACCCAATTCTTCTGGACAACTTACTATGTTGAGTAATCGTTTGGTGGGATTCAACATCATTTGGAACATCAGTGGATAATACACCAAATCAGATCCTGATGGCGCAAAGAACACATCGAAAGGATCTTTGAACTCACTTTGCACCAGCGCTCGAAGGCGGTTTGCCTGGTTCTCTAGTAAATTCTCATAGCTTAGTTCGTCATATTTACCCAGAAACGCTTTGGTGACATTGAATGACCTACGGGTTAAAACGTTTGCCGTACAGGAGCCTCTTTGAAAAAGCGATTCAAATTGGACAGGGTTTAAATGGTATTTATTCAATCCACTTTCCGGTAAAATATGAACGCGCTCATCGCAGCCTTGCATGAGTAGTTCTTCTATTTCTTTCTTACCTATGGGATTTGCGGGCTGATCGTTCATTCTTTCGTATTCTGATTCGAATACCGAAAATACGCACGAATGCTAGCATAATCAACGTATTAAGTCGGTATTATTCCACAACTTTTGCTAGCTTGGAGTCCCGATTCAAAAAGCTATTATGAATTTCAAAAATTACCTACCCGTACTCAAGACCTGGATCCTTCCTATGGTTATACTATTGGGTATCAACGTTGCCTTCTTAAGTCCCGCCTATTTTAGCGGCGATATATTAGACCAAGACGATATCAAATTAGGCTATGCAAAAAGCAAAG
>CATAQZ010000256.1 GCA_949487015.1 Flavobacteriales bacterium UBA4585 | reverse complement strand
GCTGGAGCAGTTTCACCTGCGATAAAGGCAACTACTGGCTTGGTGCCGTGCTCTTTAATCCAAAGACCTGCCTCTGCTTCGAGTTGGCCACCAATCTCACCGATCATAATGATTCCTTCAGTCTCATCGTCGTGCATTAAAAGCTCAACAGCTTCTTTTGTAGTTGTACCGATAATTGGATCACCACCGATACCAATAGCTGTAGTCTGACCCAGACCCGCCTTAGTACACTGATCAACTGCTTCATACGTCAGAGTACCGGACTTACTTACAATACCAACGGTGCCTTTGTTGAAAATGAAACCAGGCATGATACCCACTTTCGCTTCTCCAGCAGTCATTACACCTGGACAGTTCGGTCCAATAAGCGTACAATCTTTATCGCTCAAATACTCTTTCACTTTTACCATATCCGCAACAGGAATGCCCTCAGTGATACAAATAATCACTTTGATACCTGCTTCAGCAGCCTCCATAATACCGTCAGCGGCGAAGGCTGGTGGAATAAAAATAATTGAAGTATCTGCAGCAGCTTTTTCAACAGCTTCAGTTACGGTATTGAATACTGGACGATCAAGGTGCGTCATTCCCCCTTTCCCAGGAGTTACTCCACCGACAACGTTCGTGCCATACTCAATCATTTGAGTGGCATGAAATGTTCCTTCTTTACCCGTAAATCCTTGGACAATAATGTTCGAGTCTTTGTTGACTAATACGCTCATGTAGATGGTTTTTCTGTGAGTTTGCCACAAATGTACTACCCAAGCTTCAATGGATTTCCCTTCTTTTCAAATTTCTTTGCTCATTACTTAACGACGTATCTTTACGGCATGCTTAGAGACGATATTATCTGTGCACTTTCGACACCGCAAGGTGTGGGAGCACTAGCCATCATTCGAGTCAGCGGGGCCAAAGCAAAGGACCTTCTATCTCCGTATTTTCATTCAAAGCGCGCGAATAAATCGGGCTTTACCTCACATGTTGCTTACTATGGAGACTACAGTATAGCCGGGGAGCACATTGATGAAGTACTCATCACCTATTTTGAAGACGGTAAAAGCTTTACTGGTGAGGAGAGTTTTGAAATTAGCAGCCATGGCTCACCCTACATTATCGGTCGCATAATGGAAAGTTTATTACAAGCAGGTGCCCGTCTTGCTGATCCTGGCGAGTATACCATGCGTGCATTTATGAACGGCAAGATGGATTTAGCACAAGCGGAAGCGGTTGCGGATCTGATTCATGCAGAGAATAAAACCATGCATGACGTAGCTTTGCGTCAATTGAAAGGTGGGCTCTCCAACGAAATCACCCTTTTTCGTGAGGATTTAGTGCATTTTGCTTCGATGATTGAATTAGAATTGGACTTTAGTGAAGAAGATGTAGAATTCGCTTCTCGAGACCAATTGCTAAAAATGCTCCACAATCTTCTTCAAAAAGTAAGCACACTCATCGATAGTTTTAAATATGGCAACGCCATTAAAAAAGGGATTGCGACAGCCATACTAGGCGCACCTAATGCCGGTAAATCCACCTTATTGAATGCGCTCTTGGGTGAGGATAGAGCAATTGTCAGTGCTATTGCTGGTACAACGCGCGATACGGTTGAGGATACCTTCAACTTTGGTGGACTTACGTACCGACTCATTGACACTGCCGGAATTCGTGATACTGAAGATTACGTAGAGCAAATAGGTATTCAAAAAGCATTCGAACAAGCGGAAAAGGCGGATGTCATTTTTTACCTTATCGACGCCACAGCGGCTGAGGATGATCTCGAGCTGCGTCTCGCCCATCTAAAAACAAGTGCACCACAAGCCCATTTGTTTGTTTGCATCAATAAATCAGACCAAGCTTCTACAGCGCCGATAAAAGCGCGGTTGAACCAGATCGATTGTAAAATCTTTGATATTGCTGCAAAAAATAAAACAGGACTCACTGAGCTTTTAGCTGCATTGAAGGCCGCCACTGCATGGTCTGCCAATTCATCTTCACAAACCATCGTAACAAATGCCCGCCACGCGGATGCACTTCGTCGAACTGCAGAAGCACTACAAAAAAGCATTGAAGCCGTAGAATTGAGCATACCCGGTGATCTACTCGCTCAAGATTTGAGACTTGCTCTAGACGGGCTTGGTGAAATTACAGGTACCATTTCTACGGATGATCTTTTAGCAAACATCTTCAGTAAATTCTGTATCGGGAAGTAAACGCTTTACTTCCAGGAAATAAGTTTTAGGTAGCCCGATCCCATTTCGCTTTCATAATGAAGAATCAAAGGCTGATTAAGTCGTAAGTCGGAGACATTTAGTTTGGAATAACCTTCCAACTGTATTACGTCCACTAATCTTCCCTGCATGGAGTAGCAACGCACGGTCATAGCCGTCGGCCAAGTATTGTCTAACGTGAAGTTTCCACTGTGCGGATTAGGGAAAATGGTTAACCCCGGTCCATGTTGCTCTTCAAGATCGAGCATGCCATTGCTAGCATCAGGTGTTGCTGTAGTGAAGGTTATCCAATTAGGCGATGCGTCATAAGACCTGCCAAAACTCACATCCGTAGTTTGTGCCGAATAACTAATATAATCTACCGTATCAGCAGCCCCTGTTGGATCAAAAAACAAGGCGACTTCTTCTCCAGATTTGGAAAGTTTGAATGGTGCATGATAAGGGTCATTCTGGGCGGAAGAAGAAGCCCAGAATAAAACAAAGTCGCCTGAGGCAAGAACCGTATTTGGCAATTCAAATTTTGTGGGATTGCTCAAGTCATCTGAAAGCGCATAATCGCCCAAATTGATTGGCGAATTTGAAGCATTATATAATTCTATCCAATCATTGTAGTCACCGTTACTATCAGCGATGGTTCCATCATTGCTTGCCATAAACTCATTGATGACTAATCCTGTGGTTGGAGTCTGAAAACCTACAGTATGGTACTCAAAGCCAGCACGCTCTGGCGAAAATCTTCCAATAGTTGCTGCATCAGCATAAATGTAAAATTGCTTTTGAACAGATTGTAAATAAATGGACGCACCAAAAACTCCATCATTTGCGGCACCATCACCATGCTGCCCATCATCGTACATTTCATTACGTATATATCTTCCATCGATAGAATCACGAACGTGAACATATACCGCAGTTGCATTCGTGACATTGGCGGTAATGAAGCCACTCGCAGGAAGTGCCCCTGGTACATTCGCTATTACATTCGAAATAGTCGGTTGCGTTGCAGATAAATCGCTGAGTCCTAATAGGTATGTGGCACGGGCATCCATTAAATTTTTTAGACCAGGGGAAGAACCGCCGCCAGGTCCACCGCCGCCAGGGCCGCCTCCACCCCCACTCGTTACGTCATTCGTAATGTTAGACTGAAACTGTGCATATGTAGTGAGTTTGTTGGGGTCTAAACTGACAGCATTATCGATAAGCGAATACAATGCCTGCGCACGGTTGTAGAATAAACTTGCATTGACACCAGAATTCGAAGTGAAATTTTCGGTGATTATAGTCTTTAAGTGTGCCAAATACATGCGTTTGTACATGGGTACACTGAGTAATTTTTGAATTAACGGCCATGATGCATCATTACTGTGTAATAAATGAGTCATTTGGGCTTTTGAAGTTGTATTAGTTAGGTTAATGGTACCGGTCATTGAGAATTGACCGAAACTTTCATTCATATCCCAAACTACAGGATAGAACTGACCATTTTCCATACGATACAGATAATAATTTTGGGCAAATCCACCAGAATAGCTATCCAGATTGACAAGACCATTGTTGAAGGCGTGCATCCAGAGTGTTTGGTCTACATTCAAAAATTCTTCGATCGCAGCTACGTGATTTTTGAGGGTATCGGTAAATGCTATTAAATCGTCCCAACCATGGTCAGATTTTAACTCATAGCCCGCATAATAATCTACGCTATCGGTCCCTTCATAAACTAAATTAGGATAATCTGTAGTCCCTGGACCAGCACCCGCCGGCGGATTACATTTAATAAACGTCTCCGTATTGGAAGAGAGATGGAGTTTGATAAAGGTTTTCGAAATCGCTTCAGAATTCGAGTACAAACCAATCTGACTACCATTTACATAGACAACGGCATAATTTGATCTTGGAGCGACCATATATTTTCTCGCAACTTCATACGTCAAAACCTCTCTCAAAAAAGAAGGGTCTTTAGCAACATTACTGAGTTTAATATCCTTGAAACCTTGATAATCTTGCGGCTTATAAGTATCCAGTTCTATATGCCAAGGATTTTTCGTCTGATTCGCTTTGTAGGTTGAATTCCCCTTATACTTCACTCCTACACTATCAAAAACAGTCCCATTTATAGTAACCGTTTGGGCCATTAAATAACTTTCGTCACCAGCTTTTGCTGTATCTAACATGTAATCCCAATTACTCTGGGAAAACACAATCTTAATTTCTTGAATGGTCCCTATATCATAAAAAGATTGACTTTTCAATGTTGACGAGAACAGGAATAAAAGTGCAAAAGCAACGCGTTTAGAGGCGGTAAGGCAGGAAGTTTTCAATGGTACGTAGGTTAATTTCAAAATAGTATGATGCAAGAATACAGCGGAAGTTTAAATCCTTTGGATTATTTGTATCCGTTTTCCTAAGGGTAGTACTTTTGAAACCAAATAAAGGGCATGAAAAAAGACATTCTTATACCAGAGGTTAAAAACGTTTACGTAGCTGCAGTTTTAATAACTGACGATACGGGTGATCAGCAATGGTGGATTCATTTAATCAACGACAACACTAGCCCATTAGAAAACATAATGATTCAAAGTCGCGGCTACAGTAATTTGGAAACGAAGTCTGGTGTTAAAACGGCAACACTCAGAAAGGTTATAAAGGTCTTACCCTCGAAGTCTGCAGCTAAATTAGAACCTATTATGCCCGAAGTATTCCACCTATTTAATGAATACTGGGTAACCTTTTTTGAAGAAAACACATTAAAAGATCGCAAATTCATTTTCGGGCCGCACACTATCGAAGCAGCATTTAAAGAAGACTTGCCGGTACTAAAAGATAAAGGGATACTGGTGCGTTAATTGATTTTTTCAGAAAAATCGCGCCCCTTTCTAACTCTATGCCAAACCACCCATGCTAGGGATGCATTAATTAAATAGAATGCATACTTAGCGATATACGCTATGTTGCCAAAGAGTATATTTTGATAAAGCTTTAGAATATTATAAACCTGCCAGCTTGCCCATGAGTCAGCATACATTCTTGGCGTATTTAAAATCCCAGAATAAGTAATACCCGTAATGATTGCCGTAACGGTGAATTTTGCGCTGTTATCGCCTAAAGGCGCG
>CATAQZ010000255.1 GCA_949487015.1 Flavobacteriales bacterium UBA4585 | reverse complement strand
GCCTTTAAAACATTCGACGCATGTGGCAACTGTAAGTTGTACGTGCGTAAAATCTTAATGCCCATGGCGGACATGATTTTCAAATCCTCCTTCAACTGCAGGATGGTAGGTTGCTTAGCACGCTCCTTTCCTCGGTAGCCTCCAAAAGAAATAGCGCTGTATTCAGGGTTGCCTAGAATTTCAGCGGCGGCTTTAGATTTTGTCATAGGTGTTTCTTTAGATGAACAAGAAAATAAGCTTGCTGCAACTAGTAATAATGCGGCTATAGTTCTTAGTCCTCGTTTCATCTCTATTCTTATTTAACCACGGTTACCTCTAATCGAACGACTTTACCGGTGCGCTGGATCAATTCATTCGTCCATTCTTTACCCAGTGTTGTTCCTTCGATAGTGCTTGTAGAGGATGCTGTAATCACGGCAATGCTCGAGGTAGCTCCTAAACGGTAAACGATAGGAACTTGACAATAGGTAAAGGCCAACGAACCTGCTTGAAGCTCAATGTGCTCTTTCTTGTTGTTTAAAGCGATGTAGTTGAATGTTTTCGGCTCAGATAAAAACTCTTCGCTACGAAGGATTTTTGGAACAAACGATAATTGGCCACCCGTGACATGAACGCCCAATTCTCCGAAGCGACTGATCAAATCCTCTTTAACCTGTCCCGTCATGCCCGGCTGTTGCGCGCCTTTTCCTCCTGGCGTATGAGAATACGGATCCGTTGGGAACGCACCATACAATTCAGGCGATTTGTGTGCACCAATACCCGCTAAAATTTCAAAGTAATGGTCAAACATTCTACCGACGAGCGCTGGATCATCTCCTTCTAACGCAGCATTTGTATTTTCATAGGTAGCGAGCAGTAGTTTTGAGACCATGTGCCAATAAATGGACCCCAGCCCTTCGTAACCGAAGAATGTACCCGAACGTCCAGTGAACGATTTATGATCGAAGACTTCCTCAAATACAGTTGCTAACAATGCCCGATCTTTCGTCACAAGGGCTGCATATTTTGCCGGCAGTGCATCTAGTGCCGCATGCAAACTGTTGACATTATTGAACATACCGTTAAAGTGGTATTGTCCATTACGGTCCCGCAGTACAACGGTTTTAATTCCGTCCGCAACCAAAACTTTAACGAGCTCTGAGGCTTCAGCACGGGCCGCTGGAATACAGTTTTTATCGACGAATCGAGGCAGCTCTTTGTTCGGATATAAAATGTAGCTGTATTGATCTTCACGGAATAAGGCGCTTGCTTTCAAGGCATCTAAAACCCCAGCGCCTTCATGCGCGCTCAAATATTTTGAACTCAACACGGCCACTTGACCTTCAAGCATCTCTGGCAGATAGCTGATTTTAACACCCGATTCTGTAACCGTCATTAAGTTGTAAGCATGGTACAATCCGTCCTTGCGCTTGTTTGCGTCGATTGAATGCTCCATGAACGCAGTTGCAGTCTGTGCAAACGAACGAACGTCAGCTAAAGAAACGGAAGTATACGTTCCTGAAAAGCCTTTTTCATAAATGC
>CATAQZ010000254.1 GCA_949487015.1 Flavobacteriales bacterium UBA4585 | reverse complement strand
GTACCCGTCAATCCTCCCTTAAATAATTGGTGACGAGCCAATGGTGCGTGTGCACGGTTTAAATACAAAACATGAAACTCTTCATGTGCTGGAAATTTCAGGCCTTTAAAATGTTGATACGCATCCGCACTTTTCCGAATCACCTCTTTTAGAGGCTTTGGAGTGCTCCAAGCTTGGTGCAGAGCGAGAACAGCCATAATCTGCTTTGCTTTTTTCGGTCCAATTCCTTTAATCTCTCTGAGCGCATCCTCATCCACTTGTAGTATTCTATTAAAGTCGATAAAGTATTCGTTCAATGAGGACTCGAGCTCATCAACACCCTGAAACTGCGCACCAGCATTCAATATATAACTCAAGAGCTTTGCCTGCGACCAATGTCGCGAAGCTTCAAAAAAAGATTGTTTTTCCATGACTGTACTATTTTCTTTAACGGGGCTCTAATAAGCTAAGAGAGACCGAAGAATTATCCTACTTTTATCGGGTGAAGATTGCAATACTAGGATCAAGAGGGATTCCAAACAGATACGGAGGCTTTGAAGAAATGGCCGCTCAAACCGCACCATTATGGGTGAAAGCGGGACACGAAGTGGTAGTCTATACTATCGGAAATCATCCAGAGAAAATCTCTGAGTTGAATGGTGTAGCGATTCGCCACATTTTCAATCCTGAAAAGCGTCTTGGTCTTTCCGGCCAATTCATCTATGATCTCCTCTGTATTCTTGATGCGAGGACTAAGAATTTCGACGTCATTCTGCAATTAGGGTATACCACGAGTGGCATCTGGTCCTTTCTCTGGCCTAGAGAGAAAACGATTACGAATATGGACGGTTTGGAACACCAAAGGGCCAAATACGCAGGACCACTCTCTTCCTTTTTAAAATGGAGCGAGCGACGGGCCGCGAAACGCTCAAAACTTTTAATTGCTGACAATCCAGAGATTGCCAACTACCTCAGCAAATACAAAGTACCCACATCCACCATCGCCTACGGAAGTGAAATTGTAGAAGAACCTACCGACGCCTTTGAGATTTTACAACGCAACCACTTACCCACAGATAACTTCCACCTCCATATTGGACGTATACAGCCCGATAATCACGTATTCGAAATTCTAGATGCTGCGGCGAGCACTGGGGAAACACTAGTAACTGTTGGCGATTATACAACACGTTACGGCAGAAAACTTAAAGCCACTTTTCCCGAATCAAACATTATTTACGCAGGCACTATTTACGATAAAACTATCCTCAATGCTCTACGCACGCGTGCTACCTTCTATCTGCATGGTCACAGCGTAGGTGGGACTAATCCTGCATTATTGGAAGCTATGGGTTCAGGATCTATGGTTCTCGCACATGAGAATCCTTTTAACGCCAGTGTGCTAGGAGGATTAGGTGCTTTATGGAAAGACGAAGACGCATTAACGCGATTACTTACCCAACGACCATCCATAGAGATTCGCTCAGAGCAAGCCCGCCTCTCTCGCGAACGCATCGCAGCACACTTTAATTGGGAAGATGTTGCCAAAAAGTACCTACAATCCTTTTCAAGCTTAAAATAAAAAGCCCCACAGTTTGCACTGCAGGGCCTTCCTAAATATTCAGATCTCTATTAGATGATTAACATGGCATCTCCGAAAGCAAGGAAGCGATACTTTTCCTTAATGGCTTCGTTGACCGCATGCATGGCTAAATCATGACCCAACATGGCACTGTTCATCATTAATAAAGTAGAACCGGGAGGATGAAAATTAGTCACCATAGCATCCGGCACCTGTACCTCGTAGGGTGGAAAAATGAACTTATTTGTCCAACCTTCGCTACCGGTCACACGTCCACCAGTAGTTAAAGAACTCTCAATGGTTCGTACGGTAGTCGTACCGATAGCACATACTCTTCGCTTTTCAGCTAATGCTGTATTAATGGTATCTGCGGTGCCTTGTGGTAAGAAATATTGTTCACTGTCCATTTTGTGTTTGCTCAAGTCTTCCACCTCAACTGGGCGAAATGTGCCTAAACCTACATGGTGCGTTAGCTCCGGTAAATGAACACCTTTGATTTCTAGGCGCTTCATGAGATGCTTTGAAAAATGCAATCCAGCAACCGGGGCTGCAACGGCACCTTCCACTTTTGCGAAAATAGTCTGGTAACGTTCGCTATCTTCCTGTGTCGGCTCGCGATCGATGTATTTAGGTAAGGGCGTTTCACCCATTTCCTTCAACTTCGCACGGAACTCCTCATAACTTCCATCAAAAAGGAATCGCAATGTTCTCCCACGTGAAGTCGTATTATCAATAACCTCAGCAACTAGAGAATCATCTTCTCCAAAATACAATTTGTTACCAATTCTAATTTTACGTGCCGGATCAACCAGTACGTCCCACAAACGGCTTTCAGAATTTAACTCACGAAGCAGGAAAACTTCGATGCGCGCACCTGTTTTTTCCTTATTTCCCCACATTCGAGCGGGAAATACTTTTGTGTTGTTAAGGACCATTACGTCACCATCGTCAAAATAATCAATGACTTCGTGAAAGTGCTTGTGTTCGATTTCACCAGTGTCTTTGTGAACTACCATTAAACGACTATCGTCGCGGTGAATC
>CATAQZ010000253.1 GCA_949487015.1 Flavobacteriales bacterium UBA4585 | reverse complement strand
GCTATAGAATTGGGAAGCAAGAGCGCTAAGGTGCACTTTGGCTCGCGCATTTTTAATATTCGCTACAATGGCGATGAGCGCTACCAGCGCAGACCCTACCGCATTCAATTTCGTTACAACAGCACCTTAACAGCAGCCGTACGGTGGGATAAGAAGCACCGTGGATTTATTTGCGATCACCTCTCTCCTTCCCAGGAAGGTTTAGAAGAACGTTGGTTTGCCTACGGCCCCGATTTCTCTTATGATCGCATCTATTGGTCCAATGGTAAATGGGAATTGGACGAAGCTTATCCGCTGGTTCAGAACCTAGAGGTTGCACCGACCAATAACAATGTGCCTACCTCATTGGACCCAAAAAAATAATCTCCATAAAAAAAGCCCCGCGATGCGGGGCTTTTTTATATCCAAACTACACCGCGCACTGCGCGGCCCAGCGTTTTATTAATGGTTCAGCATTACAGGCATAACGAGCATTAGGAGGTCTTCTCCATCGTTCATCCCGTCTGCAGGAATGAGCAGACCGGCGCGGTTTGGCGCACTCATTTCCATGCGTACATTATCGCTACCCAGATTGCTTAACATCTCAAGCAAAAAACGGGAGTTAAAACCGATTTCCATATCATCTCCTTGATAATCACAAGAAATACGCTCGTGCGCCTTATTACTAAAATCTGGATCTTCAGCGCTTACAGAAATCTCTGCACCTGCTAATTTCAAACGGATTTGGTGTGTCGTTTTATTTGAGAAGATGGCTACACGCTTCACTGAAGATGAGAAAGCGCTGCGATCAATAAGCATCACATTTGGATTCGACTGAGGAATGACAGCTTCATAGTTCGGGTATTTTCCGTCGATCAAACGACAAACAAGCACCACATTGTCAAAAGTGAACTGCGCATTCGTGTTGTTGTACACCACCTCTACTTCAGAACTGTCGTAGCTCAATGAACCGCGTAACATGTTCAACGGCTTCTTCGGCATAATGAATTCCGCGGTATCCGCCGCTCCTAGATCTGTTCTGCGGTAGCGAACAAGTTTATGTGCATCAGTTGCCACGAATGTCAAAGAATTGGACTCAAACTGGAAGAATACACCGCTCATTACAGGACGTAGTTCGTCATTTCCTGTTGCGAACAGGGTCTTCGTTATACCTGTGACCAATGCTTCTGCAGGCAAATTTGCTTTTGAGGCATCTTCTAACTCTGGGAACTTCGGAAATTCCTCGCCGTCAATGTAGGCCAACGAATACTTACCATAATCTGAAGCCAATTCGATAGAATGTGCTCCCTCGTCAAAGGTAAAAGTCAATGGCTGTTCCGGAAAGGTCTTTAAGGTGTCTAAAAGCGTCTTAGCGGGAACCGCAGCTGAGCCATGATCTTCGCTCTCCACCTCTAAATTCACGCTCATCATGGTCTCCAAATCCGATGCACTGACGGTCAGTTCGCCCTGCTTTAATTCAAACAGGAAATTATCCAAAATAGGCAAAGTGTTGTTGCTCTGAATGATGCCTCCGATCAATTGGAGTTGCTTCAAGAGTTTAGAACTAGATACTATAAACTTCATACGCGTTGTGTTTAATGCTCGTAAGACAAATATAAACGGGTAGGTGCCTTTCTACCGGCCCGTGGCCCAATTTTCTTATACACAATTGTTAATAATCAAATCCTCTGTAAATCACTGTAAATCAGCAAAATCCCAACGTAGTTTTAATAGGTTTCTCCAGCCATAGCGCTGAATTAATGCCATTCGCCCGTCCGGTAATTCTGCGTAGAATCGATCCGGATCCCAAACGTGTACCGTTCCATCCGCAGCCTGTTGCTGACCCTCAGGCTTTTTGTAAAAGGCACGAGTGCGCAACTGTTGACCATCCGTAGTACTTATTAGTAACTCAAATGCAGGTGTTGAGGCGAAAATACTGTCTTTTTTCGCCCATACATTGTCCGAAGGAATGATAGCGCCTTCATATTTCAAAGTCTGCACACTCTTCACTACCGTAAATAAGGCCAAGTCATCCTTCACCTGAACCGGTTCAAACGATGCGTCCACCATCGACCAATGCTCCGGCGCAGATGCTGGCTCGAGTAATGGGCCATCCGGCTGCTCTAAATTTTGACGCGTGATCACCCAACCGCCACTAGGATCTTGAGGCAGCACCATTTCAATATTTTTAATGGCTGCAGGCGCTAAACCAAAAATGGTTCTGTCGCGCCACAAAGTAGATTCCGTAAAAAAACGGGTGCTTAAATACCCATTAAACCCTTGTATGTAAACAGAGAAAGGGAGTTCTGCTCCTACCATTTTATAATAGGTTCCCAGCATATCTGGAGTCTCTGTACCCACGATATAGTGCTTTACGCGCTGTTCACCAACAAAAACCTCTACCCACTTTCCATACACCTCCATGCGTTGTTCAATCTCTGGAACAGCACTTTCGGTAACAAAATTTTTCAATCGGACCTCGCTCAAAGTCTTTAATAACACTTCAATTGCATCCTTTCTAACGGGATGCACGCTATCGACGACCCAACCTTTTGACGTTCGTTCTAAGGTTACTGAAGAAGGCTTTTTATCGCGAAGAATTACTTTCGTAATACTCGATGTATCCGGTACTGCAAAATCGTACTGCGCCTTAAGGGCTTCAAGTCCATTACTCTGCTCCCCACCCGTACAAGCGGTAAGGAATACTGAGGTGAGAAGTACACTACTTACTAGGTTACGAATGCGCATATTTTCTTCGACGTAAGAGGTTAAATAACAATGCTGCAAGGAGCAAAAGTGCCTCGGGTATTGCTACATTAATGAGTTTCCATTGGTTGGCTTCAGCAACGAGCTTTTCGCCGTCGAGCAGACGCAATTTAAAATCACGCGTTCGGGTTTGCATCAGTCCTTTGTCGTCTAACATGTAATCCACCACGTTCAAGACCAGATCGTC
>CATAQZ010000252.1 GCA_949487015.1 Flavobacteriales bacterium UBA4585 | reverse complement strand
GGACTTATTCCAGGATCGATCGGGGAGACTTCAGCTGCTTTAATACTATTGGGAGGATTGTTCCTCGTATTCAAAGGAGTAGGGTCTTGGCGCATTATGGTTAGCTTCTTCATTGGAGGTTTTGTAATGGCTGCAATATTTAATGCTTTCGCTGTAAATGAGTTCATGGGTTTAAATCCTTTGCATCAATTGATGTTAGGCGGTTTCATGTTTGGTATGGTCTTTATGGCCACTGACCCTGTGAGCGCCTCACAAACGGCAACGGGTAAATTGATTTATGGATTCCTAGCAGGATTCTTTGGAATTATGATTCGTGTCTTCAATCCTGCTTACCCTGAAGGTATCATGTTAGCCATTTTATTCATGAATGTTATGGCTCCACTGATTGATCATTACGTAGTTGAAGCGAACGTAAAACGTCGCGAGAAACGTTTAGCAAACGCCTAATACCTAGAATATGAACGTTAATAGTAATGCATATACGTACACCTTCGCTACCGTCATGGTAGTTTTGGTTGCCGTTTTATTAGCTGGAGCCTCTTTAGGGCTCAAATCGAAACAAGAAAATAACGTTAAACAGGAGAAAATGCAGAGCATTTTAGCCTCAGTTGGCGTGAAAGTGGATCGTAGTGAGGCGCAAGCCGCTTATGACGAGGTCATAAAAGAAGTGTTAACCATTCGAGGCGGAGAAGTCGTAAGTACGGACCGTGAAATTGGCTTCAATGTAGATATGGCCGGTGCGATCAAAGCAGAAAACATGGATCGTGAAGTACCTATGTATGTCGCAAACAAAGGCGGAGAAAACTACTACATTATTCCTTTACGCGGTAAAGGACTCTGGGGTCCAGTTTGGGGCTTTGTGAGTTTGGAGTCGGATGGAAATACAGTTGTAGGCGCTAATTTTGGCCACAAGAGTGAAACTCCAGGATTGGGAGCAGAAATCACTACGCCAATGTTTACGGACCAGTTTCCTGGTAAAAAAATCTCTGAAGCAGGTTTGTTCCAATCCATCTCTGTGGTGAAACAAGGAACCTCTACTGGCGATTACATGGTGGATGGAATTTCTGGAGGTACGATTACATCAAACGGTGTGAACGACATGCTTGCAGATTGTCTTGCACCGTATGCAGAATACTTCAAAAACATCTAAGCCATGAGTACGGAAGTAAAAACTAAAGAGTCGTTGTTCTCAAAGAAGAATCAACAACTATTAAAAGATCCATTCAATGACAATAACCCTATTACCGTGCAGGTTTTGGGTATTTGTTCGGCCTTGGCTATTACGGTTAAACTGGAGCCGGCAATCGTAATGTCGCTATCGGTGATGTTCGTTCTTTCGGTAGGTAATGTGATCATCTCATTGATTCGTAATCTCATTCCTAACCGTATTCGTATTATCGTTCAGTTGGTAGTAGTTGCCTCATTGGTAATTCTCGTAGACCAATTCTTAAAAGCCTTTGCTTATGATGTAAGTAAGCAGCTTTCGGTGTTCGTTGGATTGATCATTACGAACTGTATTATCATGGGACGTTTTGAAGCTTTTGCATTGGGAAATGGGCCTTGGAAGGCATTCCTTGACGGAGTCGGAAACTCTATTGGTTATGGCGTGATTCTTATTGCCGTAGCTTTTGTACGTGAGCTTTTGGGTTCGGGTCAGCTTTTAGGAGCACAGATCATCCCACTAAGTTGGTACATCGATATGGATAAGGGAACAGGATTCTACGCCAATAATGGATTCTTTTTATTCCCTCCAATGGCATTGATTGTTGTAGGAATGATCATTTGGGCGCAACGCGCGAAGAACACTAAACTCATCGAAGAAAACTAAGCCGACATGGGACAAGAACTAATAAACTTATTTGTCAAATCGATTTTTATCGAGAACATGATCTTCGCCTACTTTTTAGGCATGTGTTCGTATTTGGCAGTTTCTAAAACTGTTAAGACCGCTGTAGGTCTTGGTATTGCTGTAACTTTTGTATTGGTCATCACATTGCCGGTAAACTGGTTGTTAGAGAACTATGTATTGCAACCAGGCGCCCTAGGTAAATGGTTGGGTGCGGGATTTGAAGAAGTAGACCTAAGCTTCCTTTCATTCATTATGTTTATCGCGGTAATCGCTTCTATGGTTCAATTGATTGAAATGATCGTTGAGAAATTTGCTCCAGCTCTATACAGTGCATTGGGTATCTTCTTGCCGCTTATAGCAGTGAATTGTTCTATTCTTGGCGGTTCATTATTTATGCAAGAACGCGCTTTCGGAACTATTGCAGAGGCCACGGTATACGGCCTTGGTTCAGGTGTGGGTTGGTTCCTTGCAATTGTTGCTATTGCTGCAATCCGCGAAAAAATCCGCTATTCGAATGTTCCAGCTCCTTTGCGTGGTCTAGGGATCACCTTCATCATCACTGGATTGATGGGGATTGCATTTATGAGCTTCATGGGTATTAAATTATAATTATAGGCAGCTATGTTTTTATCTAGCACAGTAATTTTTTCATCGGTAGTCGTTTTCGTAGTAGTGATCCTTTTATTGGTGACTATACTATTGCAAGCGAAAGCTCGCTTATCACCGAGCGGACCGGTAAAATTGAATATCAACGGTGATGATGTTGAGGTTGAATCAGGTACCACACTGCTAACAACTTTAAGTAGTCAGAAAATCTTCTTGCCATCCGCTTGTGGTGGAGGCGGTACTTGTGGTATGTGTAAGTGTCAAGTCACTGATGGAGGTGGCGAAATTCTACCAACCGAAACAGGCTTCTTCAACCGTAAAGAGATCGCTGACAACTGGCGTTTAGGTTGTCAGATTAAGGTAAAGAACGACATGACTGTAAAAGTACCGGAAGAGATTTTCGGTATTAAGAAATGGGAGTGTGAGGTAGTCAGTAATTACAACGTAGCTTCCTTCATTAAAGAATTCGTGGTTCGTTTACCAGAAGGTGAGAACCTAGATTTTGAAGCAGGTGGTTACATTCAGGTAGATGTTCCGGAGACTACAGTCGATTTTAAAAACATTGATATTACTTCTCACCCGAAATTGGGTAAGGCTCCAGATGAGTTTAAAGAGGAGTGGGATAAATTCAAACTTTGGGACCTGAAGATGGTCAATCCAGAGCCGTTATTCCGAGCGTATTCTATGGCTAACCACCCTGCGGAAGGAAATATAGTGATGTTGAATATTCGTATTGCAACCCCACCGTTCGATCGTAAGAAAGGCGGCTGGATGGATGTCAATCCAGGTGTATGTTCATCTTATGTGTTTGATCAAAAGCCAGGAGATAAGGTAACTATTTCAGGGCCTTACGGTGAGTTCTTCATCAAGGAGACGGATTCAGAGATGTTGTATATCGGTGGTGGTGCAGGTATGGCTCCAATGCGTTCGCATTTGTTCCATTTATTCCACACATTGAAAACAGGACGTAAAGTAAGTTACTGGTACGGCGGTCGCTCCAAGCGTGAGCTCTTCTATTTAGAAGACTTCCGTCAGATCGAAGAGCAATTCCCGAATTTTAAATTCCACCTAGTTCTATCAGAGCCATTACCAGAAGACAATTGGGATGCGAAAGAGAATATGGAAGATGAAGGAGATGGTTTCGTAGGCTTCGTTCACCAAGCGGTGATTGATAACTATTTGAACCACCACGATGCGCCAGAAGATATAGAATTCTATTTCTGTGGTCCGCCATTAATGAATGCTGCGGTACTCAAAATGGTAGACGATTTTGGTGTGCCGCCAGAGAACGTCAGTTTTGATGATTTCGGTGGATAATCGAAAAAATTTAGATCTAAAGCCGCTCCCTAAGGAGCGGCTTTTTATTTTCACGTTATGAAGAAATGTATAGCGCTTTTGTCTCTCGCGATGTTGGCCTCTTGTTCGAGCCGACCCGAATTGGTTCAAATGACGAATCAGGGTCCCGCTCAAGGATCCACCTTTAGTATCAGCTATTTGGT
>CATAQZ010000251.1 GCA_949487015.1 Flavobacteriales bacterium UBA4585 | reverse complement strand
TCACAAGCTACTTTGGATTGCGGATCAAAGGCCAAAAAGTTATCGATAATGGCATCTGAGATTTGATCGGCTACTTTATCCGGGTGTCCTTCAGAGACACTTTCAGAAGTGAAGAAATAAGACATCTCTATGATTTATTAGGGTTTACTTAATTTAAGTGGAAATATTTAAGCTGCTTGCCCTACGAGATGTGTGCTCTATTTAGCATTTTTTATCGTGGTTGCAAGCAGTCAAATCCTTCCACTGCCCCAAAAGTAGAAAAGAATTTGAGTTTCTACACCTGAGATGCAACTTTTTCGAAAAATCCGTTCTAATTTTACCACGCTATCAAGAAAGACGGAGGGATTGGGCCCTGCGATGTCTTGGCAACCCGGAAGAGCCGGGTGCCACAACCCACCCGAAAAAGGGAATGATACGTATCGCAGACGCAGCGCCACCACCTTTCTTCTTAGCACCTAACCTTGGAAGAGATGACATTAACACAAGCTGTACAGCAAAAAATTTTAGTTTTGGACGGTGCTATGGGCACTATGATTCAAGCCTATAAGTTTGAGGAAGAGGATTATAGAGGCGAACGATTTGCCGACTATCCGCACTCACTTAAGGGCAATAACGATTTGTTGGTGCTCACACAACCTGAGGCCATTGACGCTATTCATTTGGCCTATTTAGAGGCCGGTGCTGATATCGTCGAGACCAATACGTTCAATGCGAACAGCATTTCCATGGAAGATTACCACATGAGTGATCTGGTGGTCGAGTTGAATGTTGCAGCGGTTGAAAGTGCACGCCGTGCCATACAGCAGTACCGTGAAAATGGCGGAACAGATTCGAAATATATCGCAGGTTCAGTAGGTCCAACCAACAAAACGGCCTCGTTAAGTCCGGATGTGAACAACCCAGGTTTTAGAGCAGTCTCCTTCGACGATTTACGCGCTTGTTATTTTCAACAATGCGAAGCGCTTGTCGGCGCCGGGGTGGATGCGTTATTAATTGAAACTGTGTTCGATACGTTAAATGCGAAGGCAGCTCTATTCGCTGCTCAAGATGCCATTGAAGCGTCGAGTCGTGAAGTCGCTATCATGCTAAGCGGTACCATTACGGATGCCTCCGGTCGTACCTTAAGTGGTCAGACTACAGAGGCGTTCCTAATTTCGGTTGGGCATGCACCCTTACTGAGCATTGGATTAAACTGTGCGTTGGGAGCGAAGCAGTTGATGCCGTATTTACAGACACTAGACGCGAAAGCACCTTTTGCAGTTAGTGCACACCCGAATGCAGGATTACCCAACGCTTTTGGTGAATACGATGAGACGGCAGATCAAATGGCTGCACAGATTAAAGAATATTTAGATTTGAATTTGATCAATATCATTGGTGGATGTTGTGGGACTTCTCCCGCACACATTGCGGCCATCGCAGATTTGGCAAAAAACTATAAACCCCGTACGTATGTCGCTTAATCTTCCAGACCGTCCCATGCGTCTTTCGGGTTTAGAACCCTTAGTGATTACGCCGGATACCAATTTTGTGAATGTTGGCGAACGTACCAATGTCACCGGGTCTAAAAAATTCTTACGCCTCATCAAAGAGCGCAATTTTGATGAAGCCCTTGATGTTGCCCGTGATCAAGTAGAGGGGGGAGCACAGATCATTGATGTCAATATGGATGAAGGGATGATAGATGGCGTAGAAGCCATGACGACCTTCTTAAATCTGATCGCTGCAGAACCGGATATTGCTCGTGTGCCCATCATGATCGATAGTTCGAAATGGGAAATTATCGAGGCGGGTTTGAAATGTGTACAGGGCAAATGTGTGGTAAATTCCATCTCTTTAAAAGGAGGTGAGGAAGAGTTTATTGCCCAAGCACGCACCATCAAACGGTACGGTGCGGCAGTCATTATTATGGCGTTTGATGAAGACGGTCAAGCCGACACCTACGAGCGTCGTATCGAAATTTGTGAACGTTCCTATAAAATTCTAACGGAGCAGCTGCAATTTCCCGCAGAGGATATCATTTTTGACCCCAACATATTTCCTGTAGCGACGGGGATGGAGGAGCATCGGAAGAATGCACTGGATTTTTTCCGCGCCACAAAATGGATCAAAGAAAACCTGCCTTATGCAAAAATTAGCGGCGGTGTCTCTAATGTGAGTTTCTCATTTAGAGGGAATAATACCGTACGTGAAGCCATGCATGCCTCTTTTCTATACCATGCGATTCAACACGGGATGGACATGGGTATTGTCAATCCAACCATGCTAGAGGTTTATGCCGAAGTGGATAAGGAGCTCATGGAGCATATCGAAGACGTTTTGCTTGATAGGCGGGAAGATGCTACGGAACGCTTATTGGAGTTCTCCCAAACGGTTGCTGGAACGGTTAAAGACGAGACGAAAGTATTGGAATGGCGCAATGAGCC
>CATAQZ010000250.1 GCA_949487015.1 Flavobacteriales bacterium UBA4585 | reverse complement strand
TCCTTTCGCTAACATTGTGTTATGAAAGGATTCTTTTTTTCCATTGGCGTTTTATTCGCAGCTTCTTTACAGGCTCAAATTATACAGCGTTCTCAGGGCTTTCCTGCAGACCCTGTAACTGCGCTTTCGTGGTGCGAGGATACGCTCTATATCGGGACGCAGGGTTCTGGTGTTTTTGTTTTGGTAGAACAGCGTATTTCGCCGTCTCGCCGTTTTAATGAATTTTCGAGATCTGTCGTATACGATTTCGAAAATTGCGAACCGGTGACCAGTGGCACCTTGCAAGCCTATCCTATATCCGTTACTTCACCAGATGGAACCACCTACACTGCTGAAGATGGATTTTTACGTATTCAGTTCACCGATGAAGGGACTAGAATAGACGAACGGCCCTCAGGTATCTGGCATTTCCCGGACCTGCAAATGGCTCCCTATGATACCGGTCTTACTTTTATTCGAAACGGGTCGGAGCTCAGTGCCTATGCTCAAAATGATTTGATTGATGTATTTGTTGCAAAAGGGCTGATTTTTGACGTGGCATCGACGCCTTTCGGCCTGCTTTTAAGTACTGAGGCGGGATTATACCGCTGGGAAAAAGGCTGGCAACTGCGCTACGAAGGCCTACCCATTTTTGCTTTTGATGGACCCAATGTTCGCACCCCTCTGGGTGTTATTGCGTTGGAAAAATTATTAGATAGTAACTGGGCGATGGATGATTTTTCCACTCCGCCTGATCGCACTCCTGCGCCTGAACCCTACTTTGACGTAGATACTATTGGCAACACGTATTATGGTTTTGGACCAAATGGGCTCGAAGTCTTTGATAGCACCGGAGCACTATATAGTATTACTTCCGCTCGAGGATTACCGGCCATGGGTCCGGGCAGTTATGATGTGGCGCTCAATAATGGAAATTTATTCGTTGCAACCCCAAAGGGATTATGGACCTTCCTTAATGAAGGTAAGCCTAACGATTTACGCGACATCGGGATGCTTTTTTGGCAAAATGGACTGCGAATTGATTCTTTTGAGGATCTGGAAATCGCCCCAACAACCATTGGATTTACCGTCCTACAGCGGAAGGTATCTGCCAGTGAAGTTTATGGTAGATACCGTCTAAATGCGGGAGCATGGGAATCTTTTTCTATAGGTGAACGTGTGATCATGGAGCGTCCAGCGCCACTAAATTATACCCTCGAAATTCAAACCAGTACGCGTTTAGATTTTGCTCAGGGAATGAATGCTGAATATGCATTCACAGTGCGCGCACCTTGGTACAAACGTATTTGGCCTTGGGTGGCTATTGTTTTGGGTGCCGCATCCATTTTAGTATTGCGTCAGCGAAAGACTAAAAATCGCTTGGAAGAGCGGTTGCAGTTACAGGAACGCTTGGCGGATGCGGAATTGGCCAGTAAGCGCCTGCAAATGAATCCCCATTTTTTATTCAATGCGCTCGATGCGATTTCGAATTTCATTTTTAAAAATGAGCCGAAGGATGCAGTGAAGTACATGGGAAAATTGGCGAAAATGATGCGATTGACGCTCGATAGTTCTCGAAGTGAAGCGATGGTATTGGCAGATGAAATGGAGCTGATCAATCAATATTTAGACCTCTGTAAATTGCGATATGGGAATTTTGAAGTGCAGTGGAAAGTGGATGAAGAACTAGATACCTTCGATCATTACGTTCCACCCATGTTGTTGCAGCCTATTGTTGAAAATGCGGTGCAACACGCCTTAAGACCCGTTATGGCAATGGAACAAGAGGCCGTGCTGGTCATTCGAATCACTTTGAATGAAAACAAGCTTTGTATTTCAGTTGAAGATAATGGCCCTGGTATGCCGACGGAACTCACTTCCTCTGGAAGTCATGGGTTATCGATCATTAGGGAACGACTGGATTTATTAAGTAGGAAGCACGGTCAAACTTTTGAAAAACGCATAGAACCGCGTGCCGAAAACACTTTATCTACTGGAACCTGTGTTTCACTCATTTTACCCTCTGATTTTGGGCATTAAATAGTAAGTTAGAAGTATAATACGCCCCCATGAAAGCACTCTTGTTAGACGATGAACGTCCTGTTTTGGAATCCCTAGAGGGAAAACTTAAATTATTCTGCCCGGAGGTGGAAGTTGTTGCGGCTTGCCAAAGTGTTGATGAGGCGATCGCGGTGCTGAACGAGGAGGATATTGATCTACTCTTTTTAGACGTGAACTTAAACGG